>JAHEBE010000068.1 GCA_024642365.1 Algoriphagus sp. | reverse complement strand
GAATCGAAATCATAATAGAGTAAGCGATCTAGCGTAGCGTCATTTCGCAGTCCAAAAAAATCTATGAAATCACCTGAATCAAATTTTCCATCCTCTCCTCCTTGTACATGAATTGCGATTTCTTTTCCCCGATGAAATAATCGGATCGAAGCTGGGTCCAATCCTGCGATGGAAATCCCAGAACTAGCAAGTGCCTGCGCAGATATTCGATGAATGCCATCTGCCGAAGTTGGAATTTTGTAATAGGTCTGGTCGTAGGTATACCATGGACTTTGCTGTCCCATTGTCAAAGTCAACAGGCTGAAAAAAAAGATCGCTATCAGTATTATTCTAGCCCTCATTGATTTTCCCAAGCATTAAATTTTCTAAAATCTGCCGCCAACCGCTCTAAACTTACGCGCACACTAAACACATGGGAGTAAGGTGTCTCGGATACATTTCCAATATCTGATAAGGCATAATCAATCTGAAATCTCTCGCTCAAAAACACCCCGATTCCCATACTAGGTTGAAAATTAAGACTTTTACTCCCGTCAAAGTCTTTGATGTATTGGAAATTACTGACTCCGGCCCGAAGAAAGGCCATGTTTTGAAAACTTGCTTCAAGTCCGAATCTCGGATCAACACTAATCAATTCTGTACTCACCAAGGTATTTCGATTCCCATCAAAAGTCATATCTAAATCCAAGGCAGTCAACAACCCAAAGTCTTCACTTAGCTTCCATTGATAGGAAATACTTGAAATAGCACGGGGTAAAGTCAACTCCACAGAATTGATAGGGATCTCATTATTTGTCTGGGAGTAAATGTCTCGAACCAACTCTGCATTATGTGACCAAGCATTAAAAGTCGTAGTAATATCACGAACCATCAGTCCAAGCGTCAATTTGTCCTTGATGTAAATTCCTCCCAGATCTAAACCAAATCCCCAGGCTTGGGCAAATTTCCCTACGTTTCGATGAATTACTTTTGCATTCATCCCTACCTTGAATTTATCCGAAAGGTCGCGCGCATAGCTTAGCAATAAGGCATAATCAGCTGCATTAAAAAATTGAATGTTATTGTAATTCAAGGCGCCATTTGCATCGTAGAGAAATCGGGTATCCGGAATATCATCCACTCCAAATCGAATCAAAGAAACGGCGACTTGGCTTTCAGATTTGATCGGTGTGGAATAGGCCAGGTAATCATATTGCGCTACACCGGCGAAGTATTCCGAATGCATTAAGCTAAACTCATGTTTATGTTGGATTCCCATCAATGCGGCTGGATTCCAATAGGCTGCTGTCACATCTCGTGCGGCTGATACTTGTGCACCGCCCATTCCCAATGCTCTTGCACCAACACCGATGCTTAAAAATTCATTGGAATACTTGGGTGCAAGGTCTTGAGCCAAAGCAGGAGCAAACCCAAAGCCTACAAGGATAAGTATTGGGATAAAAAGTGCTACAGCTTTCTTGCTTTTATTCACAGTTCCAAAATAAACCAAAATCCCCCACCTAAATAATACAAACTTAAAAATCTTGCTTTTACGACTTGTACGCTGTACGCTATTGAACAGTTTATTGTACGCATTTTAACATTTGTTTGATGCCTTAAAAACGGAAGCTTGAGTTCTTAAAAATAATTTCAATCAACCCGTTTTTTAAAAATATGCCTTCAAATCGCTCTAGACCCTTTTTATCAAAGATTTTTAAACCAATGCGACTTGCTATCACAAGGAAATAGGTAATACAAGGTAGCTTGGAAAAGATTGGTATCATTTTTCTTCCCCAAAAGTCAAAAGGAATTCACATTTCTAATCAGATAAAAAATTTAATCACCTCACAATGAATGTTGCCAACACACAGATTCAAATGCGCAAAGGTCTTCTTGAGTTTTGCATTTTGCATATCATCTCTCGAGGCGAGGTATATACATCAGACTTGATCGATGAGCTGACCGAAGCTCATATGATCGTTGTAGAAGGAACCTTGTACCCCCTTCTTAATCGCCTCAAAACTGCCGCTCTAGTAGAATATAGATGGGTGGAATCCGAATCAGGGCCTCCTAGAAAGTATTATTCGATAACGGAATCAGGAAAAGAATTCTTAGCGACGCTTTCAGACACCTGGTCCTCGCTAGTCAACTCCACCTTAACTATCACTACTAAGAATTGAACTTATGAAATCGATCGGTAACGAATCCTGCTAAATCACCAAATGGCTGGAATTGCGATTGAAGATAAAATGACACACACATGAAAAAGACAATAAGCATCAACATCAGTGGGATTCTTTTCCACATCGAAGAAGACGGATATGATGTCCTCCGGAAATACTTGGATGCCATTAATACTCACTTTTCTTCCTATTCAGATAATCAGGAGATTATCTCCGACATCGAAAATCGAATCGCGGAGATTTTTCTGAGCAATCTGAAAAACAACAAGCAAGTCATCACTGCCGAAAACGTCGAAAAGCTCATCGAAAAGATGGGGACTATTGCTGATTTTGCAGCAGTGGAAGATGATAAATCGGAAGGGAAAATCGATTTGGAAACAGAAGAAAACGAGGAAGATCCCTATAAGTATGTCACTCCGCCAAACCCAGAACAAGGAGGGTATAAAAAATTGGTAAGACTTGAAAACAAGAAAATACTCGGTGGAGTATGTGCAGGTTTTGCACACTATTTCTCAATAGACCCATTATGGACCCGATTGATTGCCATCTTACTCCTTTTCAGTGGTAATCTAAAATTCAATTTTGGGCCATTGGACATTTTACCTTTCGATAATTTCAATTTAAACTTAAGCTTCGGTGTGTTTGCGGCTATCGCTTACATCGTGCTTTGGGTGATTTTACCGGTTTCCTATGACCTTACTGAGGATAAGAATATCAAAAAGCTGTACCGAAATCCTGATGATAAAGTACTAGGTGGCGTAGCAAGTGGATTATCAGCATATTTCAATTTCGAGGTTCTTTACATCCGATTAGCATTTGTACTTCTGATTGTAGCAGGTGGTTCAGGTATCTTAATTTATTTGATTCTTTGGATCATCACCCCAGTGGCCAGTTCGATCACTGAGCGAATCCGTATGAAAGGTGGCGAAATTACTTTGGACAATATTGATTCAACGATCAAGGAAAACTTAAATCCAAGCCCGAGTATGCCTGAGTCCCGTACCAAGACGATTCTCTTGACTCCGTTCCGAGTATTAGGACAGGTAATTGAAGCGATTGGCAAAGCACTTGGCCCAGTAGGCAGATTAGTGCTCAATATCATTCGAGTCTTCTTTGGCTTGATTGTATTCTTTATTGGATTGACAGTGACAATTACACCAATAATGGCGTTGTTCATCTATTTTGGTTTCTTCACCAATGATGATTTTGTCGTTTTGATGGCAGAGTTTCCTTTTGAGCTGTTTACCAATTTGGTTCCTGTTTGGCTTATTGTCGGAGCATCCTTCTTAATGATCATTCCTGGAATCATCATCATTCTTTTAGGCTTAAGTGTTTTGGCTCAAAAGAATTTGATAGGAGGAAGATTTGGATTGGTTGCCCTTGGTCTTTGGTTGCTTTGTGTGGGCATTTGCGCCTTCCAGATTCCAAGGATTGTCGTACAGTTCAAGGAAGAAAACTGGCATAAAACAGAGGCAGTCCTTCCAGTCAATGGCAGAACAATGATTCTTCAACTTAATCCAATTGGCGAAGAACCGACATTCAATCAGGTGAATTTAAAACTAGAGGGGACAGCTGATTCGGTGATCCGATTAAAGCAAGAATATTTCTCGAGAGGTAGAACAAAAGCCGAGGCGATGAATAATGCTCAACTAATGGTCTACAATTATTCCTTATTGGATTCCATTGTCACCTTTGATGAGGGTTTTGACATCAACTCAATTGATGCCTTCCGAGATCAGAAATTGAATTTGATTTTAAGCATCCCTTATGAAAAACCATTCATTATGGAGCGTTCGTTACTTGAGGTACTTCGAAATACCATCTATCGAAATGGCTTTAGGTCATCTGATCTTTCATCGAATACAGTCTGGACTTTTAATGAAAAAGGGTTGGTTTGCTTGACCTGCATAAACGAAGATTCAGAATCTGAAACCTATGACGAATTAATCGAAACAGACACCACAGAGTTTAGCAAACAAAAACTCGATAGTCTCAGCAAAGTCAAGCCCAAAGACTCCACAATTGTAATTCTATAACCAAAAGCACCCAATTGGGTGCTTTTTTTTTGTAACTTCTAGGATAAACCAATTGCTATGGATGTAACAGTAAAATTCTTAGGTGGAGCGGGGTCTGTGACCGGGTCAAGGTATTTAATTGATTTAGGAGACTTCGAATTCCTGGTCGATTGTGGCTTATTTCAGGGACGGCGTGAGCTTCGCGAACGGAATTGGGACAAATTTCCCATGCCACCCACTGAAATGGAAGCAATTGTATTGACACATGCCCACCTCGATCACATTGGTAGTCTGCCTCGGATTGTAAAGCAAGGGTTTAGAGGTCCAATCTATTGTACGGCTCCAACAGCAGAATTAGCAAAGATCCTACTTTTAGATTCCGGTAAGTTGCAGGAAGAGGAAGCTGAATGGGCTAAGAAAAAAGGTTATTCCAGACACGAAGATCCGCAACCATTGTATACCATGGAAGATGCTGAGGCCGTTTTTCCATTACTAGTTCCCAAGTCTTTTGAGAAGCCTTTTCAAATCCATGAATCTATAGAAGTCACGTATTACCATGCTGGACATATTCTTGGTGCAGCTATCGCAAAAATAAAAATCAAGGGAGATACTCAAACCAAAACCTTGGTGTTTTCAGGTGACTTGGGAAGAAATCACGATCCTATCTTATTCCCTCCAACTCTTATCCCAAAAGCTGATGCCATTTGGATTGAATCCACTTATGGGGATAGAGTTTCTCCCCATACCAACCCGGCAGATGAATTAGGCTTGGCTATTCGGGACACTTTTAATAGAGGAGGGCTTGTGATCATTCCGGCTTTTTCGGTGGGGAGGACACAGCTGGTGATGTATTATTTGTTTCAATTGATGAAAAAAGGGAAGATTCCCAAAGTGCCAATTTTTGTGGATTCGCCGATGGCGATCGATGCTACGAAGTTGTATAAAGATTTTGATTCATCCCATCAGCTTACTGCGGTTTTGGAGGAGACCAATGATCATCCTTTTCAGCATCCGCAACTCCATTATTACCAAAAGCAAGAACAATCCAAATCGCTCAATGAATACCGGGGAAATGCAATTATTCTTTCTGCAAGCGGCATGGCTACAGGAGGTCGAGTAGTTCACCATTTATTCCATCATCTCCCTAAAGAGCGAAATGGAGTTATTTTCGTGGGCTTTCAAGCGGAAGGTACCCGCGGTAGAAGATTAGTGGATGGTGAACCTGAAATCCGGATTTATGGAGATTCGATACCTGTCAAAGCTAAGATTTACAGCATTGAAGGTTTATCAGCACATGCAGACCAAGAGGAGTTAATGGAATGGGCAGAAGGATTTGTGGAGCGCCCAAAAGTAGCCTTTATTGTTCATGGAGAGGAAAAGGCCGCACAAACATTAGCATTAAAACTAAAGGAGGAATTTGGCTGGAATACGCTTATCCCAAATTACCTGGAATCAGTTTTGCTTTTTGAAGGAATATGAAAAATATAACACTTACACTCGCCATCTTATTTTCTTTCGGCCTATTCCTTTCATTGGAAGGCTGTAAAACTATGAAGTCTGAAAATCAAGGAGTAAAAGGGACCGTGACCTGGTTGGAAGGGAATCAAATGCCAACTATTCGATCTGATGAAGATATATCTGATCCCTCGACTGAAAAGAAGGGAAAACCTGTTGTCCGAGTAATAAAAGTCTATCCTCTGACCAAACTCTCAGACACAAAAATGGAAAATGGCCTGTTTCAAAGCATATCAGGCGAACCTATTACTGAAGTAATTAGTAATGAAAACGGTGAGTTCACCCTTAACCTATCACCTGGATCCTATTCCTTATTTACTGTCGAAGAAGATGGACTATTTGCAAATAGCTTCGATGGAAATGGCAATATTGAGCCTTTGTTGATAAAAAAAGGGGAATGGGTAACGCGTGACCTCGTGATTAATTACAAGGCTTATTTCTAATATTTGAAATAAAAATTTCAAAATTATTTTCCTTAAAAATCTCATTTTTAATACTTTACTAAGCAATGGGTTCTAATTTAAGATTGACCCTAAAAAAGATTTTAACTTTTTTTCACTTCTCATGCAACCATTTTTCCTAAGCTCGCATCTACCTAATTGAAAACAAAAACCAATGTTCAGCAGAACTAATTTTTCAACAGAGTCGGGTTTAATACAGGGTTGCCTCAAAGGCGACCGCGCTGCTCAGCGGCACCTGTATGATAGCTACTCTGGGAAATTTTTAGCGATCTGCATCCGATACCTGAAGGATCGGGAACATGCGGAAGATGTGATGATAGAAGCATTTATGAAAATCTTTGACAAGCTGCCACAATACCAAGGAACTGGGAGTTTTGAAGGATGGATGAAGCGCATCATCGTCACTCAAGCATTAATGACGCTGAGAAGTCATCGTCATCTCATGATGGAGATCAACATGGAAAATGAAGCTGAATTTCAGGATCATTCCTACGAACTCAATCATCTTGAAGTAGCAGATTTGAGAGAAATGGTAGAAAGCCTTCCCGTAGGTTACCGGACAGTTTTCAACCTTTTCGCTATCGAGGGATATTCCCATCAAGAAATAGCGGATCTCCTTGGAATCACAGAAAGTACTTCAAAATCTCAGCTCAATCGAGCTAGAAATACATTGAAAGAAAAAATTGCCAGTCAAACCAGTATTAAAAAGACAATCAATGGCTAGAGAAAATTCAAATTTGGATCAGTTTTTCAAGGAAAAACTAAGCCAAGACAGCATCAAACCAAGCAAGCTTGCCTGGGAAAGACTTGAAAGTCAGCTTCCAAAGCAAGAGAAAAAAAGGACTCCGTTTATCCTTTGGGCAGCAGCCGCATCCGTTGCAGTCCTTTTAGTTGCCGGATATTTCAACATGGATTTTTCAACGAATCCAGAAGATCAAAATCTTTTAGCTGAAGTGGGTGAAGAAATCACTGAGAATGTGACCCAAGCTGAATCTGAAGCAACTTTAGAAATCGAGCAGCCAAAAGAACTTACCACAGCGGCAATTGAACCAACCAAAATTGAAAATAAAACTAAACCAACTACTACCACTAACTCAACTACCCAAAACAAAGTAAAGTCCTCCACCACGAACTTAATCGCTGTAGCAGAGAAAAGCGAAGAAAAGGAAAAGCCAACAACCCAAGCAGAAACTACTCCTATTGTAGAGGAGCTTGACCTTCCTCCTCTTACACTCCCAGACCTTCAAGTCAACAAGACACTTGCAACTGTGGAAACTGCATCAGTAGAAGAACCAGCCTATCGGGTAAAAATTTACTCTAGTGGCCTGGAGGAGGATAAGAATTTGATCACCGGTATCAATAAAAAAGTAGAGAAAGTGGAAGGATTTCTCGGTAAAGTAGATCAAGGTTTTGCAGACCTGCAGGATGCAAAAAGCAATCTTTTTACCACGCTCCTATCTAAAAAAGAAAAAGTGGCTGAAAAGCCATAAACCAACCTGACAAAAGAAAATTACCATGAAAAAATACCTGCTATTATTTTGCCTTATGGCGATCGTCAAGATCGGATTTGCATCCAATGACTTGCCTAAAATTGATCACCAAATAAACTCAGACTCCGTGATTGTAGAGTTTGGAAAGTCTGGAAAAGTGGTCATCATCGTGAATAACAAAGAGGATTTCGAAAAATTGAAATCCATGAACATCAATGAAATCATCCGAGAGCTTGATCTTAAGCAAAATGGAGACAATGGTGAGCTCACGATTGTACAGATCCAAAAGAAAGATGGCACCTCCAAAGATCTCGTGAGAGTGAATGAGGATGGTTTGGAAACAGAAGTCTTCATCGGTGGAATCCGGGTATTTGTGGATGAAACTGGCGAAAACACCAAAGTGAAAATTGAATCTGGACTTAAGAAAAAAGCTGACCCTCCTTTTCGCACTTACTTTAATGTGGATCTAGGAGTAAACAACTACCTGGATTCTGACGGAAGCTTTCCTGCTTCAGACAAACCATATGCTGTAAAAGGATGGGGTAGCTGGAATGTAGGCCTTAATTGGATGGCCGCGCAGCGGATCTCCAAAGGGTTTTACTGGGACTTCGGAATCGGTGTTCAGTTTTACAATTTTAAATTTGAGAACCGAGACTTCCAAGCTGTAAGAGGAGACAATCAAATCGAGTTTGCACAACGAAATGATGTCGATGGATTCAAAAGTAAAATTTCAGCCTCCTATGTTACGGCAATGACCATGCTCGAATTAGACTTTGGGAAAATGAATGACAATGGCCGCAGAGGAATGAGAATCGCCGTTGGTCCTTATGCTGGGTACCGATTAGGTGGACAATCGAAATACGTTTATCGGGAACTTGATGGCTCTGGACGTAAGAAAGACAAAACAAACACCGGTCTATACCTCCAAAATTTCCGATACGGACTTAGAGGTGAAATAGGTGTGGGACGTGTCACCTTCTTTTCTACCTACGATATGAATCAACTTTTCCAGGATGGAAAAGGACCAGAATTGAATCCAATCACATTTGGATTTGTATTCTAAATCAAAAAAAAGCTGGGTCTAAAACCCAGCTTTTTCACAAAACTAAACCAACCACAATATGAACCGACTATTACTTATTCTTGGAGTCTTTTTTCTAAGTATTGGCTCCCTGACAGCACAAAGCACAGATTCCACTTCAGTGAAAAAAAAGAAGTCTTATACCGTCTTTGGAAATACTTGGCACTATGAAAAGTATGAAGATGGCACCAGTTCGCTTGAAATGGAGGCTGAGAACTATAATAATTATCATTCAGACCATAAGCCTTCGAAATTTTCCTCCGACATGGAGGTTGATCTGGGGATGAATATTTGGTCGCCAACTGATAATGCTCCTCAAGTAAAGCCTTGGGGCTCTTGGAATGTCAACCTGGCAATGGTAGGCACTTATAAGGCTTCCAAAAATTTTCACCTGAAAACTGGGATCGGCGCAAGCTTCTACAATTTTAAATTGGAAGACACGGATTTGATCGCTGTAAAAACTCCAGATGGAATTTCCTTCGAGGAATTTACCGGAGGAACGGGAACGAAGTCAAAAATCTCTGCCTCTTATGCCAACGTATCTTTAGTCCCAACTTTATTGACAAATGACGGGAAACTTCGAATAGGCATTGGTGGATACGCAGGCTTGCGATTAGGAGGAAGAGGGAAATTCGTCTATGATGACGCTGATGGAGAGAAACAAAAGACCTACGAAAAATCAAATATGTATGCCTCCAATTTCAGATATGGAGGACGAGTGGAAATCGGAGTTGATGATTTCAATTTGTTTTTCAATTATGACTTAAACGAAGTTTTTGAATCTGGAAAAGGCCCTGCCCTCAACGCGATCAGCTTTGGGATAATCATTAAATAAACAAAACCTACTATGAAAAAATTGACCAAAATTATTTCTCTGAGCTTAAGTTTTTGCTTGCTCGCTACCTTGAGCTTTGCTCAAAATGTCCTGGTGGACTCTAAAAAATCATATGCAAATATCAAATCCATTGAAGTCAATGGAGGCTGGTTGGATGTCAGCTATGAAGGAGGATCTGGAACTGAAGTAAATGTGCAAGCCTATTTGGAATCCAATGAAAGCAACCAAGACATTGTTTTTGTGACGCTCGGTGATGTCCTAAAAATCTCCTATGAGCGAAATTCCAATAACAATTCTTGGAACAACAAAAGCAAAGGGTTTATCAAAATCACAGGTCCCAAGCAAGTAGCTTTGGCACTTAAAAACAGTTCTGGATCGCTTATGGTCAGTGGTGTATCCAATGAGGAAACAACGCTAAAAGTGTCTTCTGGAAAAATAAGCGCTTCCGACATCAATGGGAATTTAGACATTCAAGCTTCTTCAGGCTCTTTAAAAATTGATGGAGTGAAAGGTAATGTCATTGCCGGAGTAACCAGTGGGAGTGCTGACATTCTAAATGTAAGCGGAAATGTCACTTACAAATCTACTAGCGGCTCTTTGGATGCCGAAAATGTAAATGGAGAGTTAAGTGTTTCCCTAACTTCAGGAAATGCTCGATTGAGTAACATTGGAGCACTTGGTTCACTTAGATTTACTTCAGGAAATATTAAAGCAGAAAACGCAGGATTAGGGAAAAACACATCATTCGATGGCACCTCTGGTAATTTCAGAGTGCAGACTCCTTCAAACCTAAAAGACTTTAACTTCTCGCTAAGAGCTTCTTCAGGCAATGTGAAAGTAGGAGGAATAAGCACTGGGAAAACCTTGGAAATGAACAACGGAGATCGTCCTTGGGTGAAAGGAAGTATTTCCTCAGGGAACATCACCATAGAGAACTAATTTCAAAACCACCTTCTTACAAAAAATGCCAAGTTTCATCAACTTGGCATTTTTCGTTTTCATCAATCCGGTCTAGAAGCTAGTCGGATTTGTTCTTTTTGATCTTTATCCAATTTTAGAAGCCTCGAGATTCGATCTGGAGTTGGCTTACCAACTGAAAAGAAAATCAAAGTGACTGCAAAAATCACGATGAAAATAGGATTTTCAAACAGCAGAAGACCCGCCGAACTGATCAATGAAATGAAGAAAAGAAGCACATATCGCTCTTTGGTTGCACTGGTATAAGTCCGCAATTTCAATATCAACTCCTCAGTTAAAAAGCTTGATTTTATTCGCTTGCGGAAAAGTAGAAATTGAACCAACAAAAGCCCAATGCCAAACCCAATCAAAACTTCTTCAAAAAAGGAAGGGAGGTTTGGAAGGTCCCAATCCAGATTCCCTGAATTGTGATAGAGGTAAATCATCCCAAAAATTGGCAACACGATCGCCATCAATATCAGGATCAACTGCTCAGCACTTTTATAAATTCTTCGTAATTCTGAAACTTCCAAGGTGATAGTTATTATAAGTTGATCGGGTAAATAAGAATAGGGTTAGAAGGGCATTCAGGCTATTCTATCCTAACTTTCACATCTCCCGAGACAGGACGAGATACGCAACACAATACATATCCGGCGGCAATTTCATTGTCGCTTAGTCCTGCATCCTCATCCATTTTCACTTCTCCACTGATCAGTTTTCCTCGACAAGCGGTACAAAGTCCACTCTGACAGCTGTAAGGCATATTCAAATCTTGAGCGAGTCCTGATTCGAGAATCGTTTTATCAGGGGAAACAGTGATTAGATGTTCTTCACCTTCCAATTCTACCGTAACCTCTCGAGTCAATCCACCAAGGTGTCCAAGTACTGCTTCTTCATGCGCCTTATCTGCAGCAGCAGAATAAAAGCTTTCCCGGTGAATTTTATCTTTAGAAACTTCAAATTTCTTAAGTACTTCAAGTGTGGAATCTAAAATCCCATCAGGACCACAGATAAA
>JAHEBE010000364.1 GCA_024642365.1 Algoriphagus sp. | reverse complement strand
ATTTTAGGCCAGATATGTTTTTGAAAATGGCCTGTAAAAAGCCCCAAAATCAAATAAACAAGTCCAGTCAGAACTAGAAACCAAGCCGCCAAAAGATGTAAACTTCTTCCCCATCCATTTTCATTAAACATCAACTCTTCTCCATTTCTGCCTGCACTGACAGGTGAATCTACGGTATCAAAGAATGGAACCTTCTCTTCCCAATCGGTTCGCTGATGATTTCGACTGATTGGAATTTCCAGCAATGCCGGCGTTAATTCGTTTCCAACTTCACCCCAATAAAGGCGAGGGTGAACCATCAGAATTTCAATTCCTGTAAAAACCAGAAACAAAAAACTTAAAGTGATAATCCAATGAGAGGTCTTGACCCAAGCCTTGTGTTTGGTTTTCTCTGTTGTACTTAAATTTGTTTCATCCATAAAATAAGACACTCAATGATTGGCTAAAGCACTGTATTTAAATGTACTATTTTATTTTAAAAGTTTAAGGGAGGAGAATACCTTTAAGATTGTATCTTGATTCAATCACATAACTTGTTGAAATGAAAGCTCTAAACCTTTTTTCGCTTGCCTTGGTCTCTTTTTTTGCATGCAGCCAACCCCAAACTACCTTGGAAGTACAGAAAGAAATCTGGCCAAGTTCCACTTTTGAGCAAGAAGGAATAAGTGGAAAAATATTGGATACGCTGATTTTGGGAATCGAGGCAGGAACTTACGGAAATGTGGACCACTTGCTCCTAATTAAAAATGGCAAAATGCTCCTCAATCGCTCTTTTACAAACGACTACCAAAAAATCAGTCAAGGGAAGTCTAGTATCATTGGATGTGGTTATGGCAGTTGTGAGGATTCCACCGTCTTTGGTGAGTTTAATTATTACCATCCTTATTGGCATCCCTATTATCACGGAAGGCCTGTGCACACGCTTCAGTCCATTACCAAATCCATTTCTTCTACCTTGATTGGAATTGCGATTGATCAAGGCTTGATCCCCTCCACTCAAGTTAAGGTCTTGGATTACTTGGGGGATTATGATCTTTCCAAGGTAGATGAAACCTTGAAATCTGCGACCTTAGAAGACCTCCTCACGATGAGACTGGGTATAGAATGGCACGAAGTGGACCGAGATGCTACGGATCCGACCAATACTACGTTCGCCTTAGAGCATAGCGAGGATTGGGTACAATACACATTGAACCAACCCATGGATACGCTGCCCGGTACGAAATGGAATTACAATAGCGGGGCCAGTCAGTTGATGGCTGTGATCATCAAAAAAGTCACTGGATTGTCCTTGAATAAATTTGCAGAGAAAGTTCTTTTTGGCCCATTGGGAATTACGGACTACTACTGGAAACAGGACCCGACCGGAAATCCAGATGCCTTGGGAGGTCTATACTTGGCTCCAGCCGATTTGGCTAAAATCGGCTATTTATTTTTGAATGAGGGCCGATGGGAAGGAAAACAAGTGGTCTCTAAAGAATGGGTCCAGCAAGCTACTACCCGAATGACGGATACCGCCATCGAAGATTATGGCTACGGCTACCAGTGGTGGAGACCCGGAAATACCAATTCTCCAGTCTGGGCTGGATTAGGGTATGGGGATCAACTGCTTTTAGTCTTCCCGGAATTAGAAATGGTGGCGGTAGTTTTTAGCTGGAACGTTTTTAATGAGGAAGCGGAATCGATAAGGGCAGCAACAATTTCAACTTTGCTTCAAGCTCAGTTGAAATCAAAATGAGCGTAGATCTTGGGATAATTTTTTAAAAAATTTTATTCATCCAATTCAGGCCAAAAGCTACTGATGCAACTCAAAGAGATTTCTTGTCCTCTGAGTTGCACCAATAATCTATCGATTCGACTAGGACAATGGTTTCCTTCCGCTAATAATATTGTATAAGATCACAATCACTGCGATCACTAAAAGTATGTGAATTAGGCTACTCGTTCCCATTCCTGGTACGAAGCCCAGTAATCCCAAAAGCCAAATTACGATGCAGATTACTGCTACTAACCAAAGTAAACTTCTCATAAGTAATAGATTTAAAGGTTATGAATTAAAAATGTTGATTTAAGATAATGAAAATTAACTTAGAACTTAAAACAGAATAGATTCAACCTTATTCCTCCAAAAAGGAATAGAGTTTGACATTTCATAAAACTGTTACCGAACAAGCTTTGGTAATCAGCCGGTTTTTGACGTTTTTAAATGTATCAAAAACTCCCAACCCCATGAAGTACTTCATTTCCCTTTGTCTGATACTATGGATCGCTCCATCCATTTGCTTTTCCCAAGTGAAACTCAATCCAGCTCCTGATCGAAGAGCTGACGAAGGCGAAGGCCCTTTTCAACGGTTAATTATCCGTGGAGCCATTGTGATTGATGGTTCAGGTGCTCCTCCTGCAGGACCTGCTGACATCGTGATTGAAGGAAATAAAATTGTGGAAATCCGGCAAGTCGGCGTTCCTAATGTTCCTATTGATGATGCTAGCCGACCACAAGGGGCCACGAAAGAAATTGATGCCCATGGATCGTACATTTTGCCAGGATTTATCAATCTACATGCACATATAGGAGAAGCTAAGAAATCGCCGAATGCCGAATATCCATACAAGCTTTATCTGGCACATGGGGTCACCACGATTCGGGGTGTTCCTGCCGAAAATGTAGCCTGGACTCAAAGCGAAAAGAAACGCTCTGCTGCCAATGAAATCGCCGCCCCAAGAATTATTGCTTTTCATACCTTGGGGCAAGGAGAAAACTGGAAAGGTGGTCCGGTTCATACACCAGAAAAAGCCAGAGAATGGGTTTCTTGGGCAGCCAGCCAAGGAGTAGAAGGAATTAAATTTTTTAATCATCCACCTGATGTAATGAAAGCTGCGATTGATGCGGCCCATGCCAATAAAATGGGAACAGTCGCGCACATTGCGCAGCCCATGGTCGCTCAGACTAATGCTCTGGATGCCGCCAGGATGGGCTTGGACAACCTCACGCATTACTATGGTTTATTCGAGGCTTTGTATAAAAATGAAGACATCCAGCATTGGCCTCCGGGATTCAACTACAATGATGAACAACATCGATTTAGTCAGGT
>JAHEBE010000363.1 GCA_024642365.1 Algoriphagus sp. | reverse complement strand
GCTGCGGGGAAAGGACCTCCTTGTGGCCAAACTGGACGATTGGTCCAGACTTGCACTTTGGAGATTTTTCCGATTTTATCTTCATCGATCCATTTTTGGACCACATCTAAGTAAGGGTTTGATCCGCCTTGATTTCCCATTTGAGTGACCACTTTTTGGGTTCTGGCAAGTTCGGTAAGCATTCTAGCCTCCGAAATATTATGCGTCATCGGCTTTTGCACATAGACATGCTTGCCTCGATCCATCGCATATTTTGCGGCAGGTCCATGCACGTGATCAGGAGTAGAAATCGTCACTGCATCGATGTCCTTCTCCATATCCAGCATTTTCCGATAGTCAGCATATTGCTTTGCGTTTGGGAAATTCTCCACAGATTTTTTTGCTGTTCCGGAAAAGTCTACATCGCAAAGGGCAACCACTCGCTCTCTTCCTTTTACCGATGCAAGTAAGATATCACTTGCACCTTTCCCTCCCGCACCAATAGCGGCAATGTTTAATTGATCAGAGGGAGATATGAATCCGACTCCTCCGAGCACATTTCGAGGGACGATAAAAAAAGAGGAGGCAATCGCGGTATTTTTGATAAAATCCCGCCGACTTTGGGCTGCGCTAGGTTTGTTAGGTTTTTTCATTTGGGAAATTTTTAAGCGTTAATTGACTTGTAAAATAATGAATTCTGAATTCTGATTAATCATTTTCTATGTAAAAGGCAGATTATGAGATTGGGATTCAAGAAAAATTTGAAATTCATTCGGTTGGTTGACTAATCCTTAAAAAAAATTATATCAGGTTAACGATTCCGTAGAAATTCCTGAATTATTTTAAAAACAGTATGGATTCCTAATTATTAACCTATTTATTTATATCAAATTAACCCTACCCAAAACTTACCAGCCTATGAATATTGGAGTAGTCAAAGAGACCAAGGAATTTGAGCGACGTGTGGCACTAAGCCCGGATGGAGTCAAACTTTTGATCAAAAAAGAATATCAAATTTCAGTTGAGTCTGGTGCCGGCGAAGCTTCCTATTTTTCGGACCAAGAGTATCTCGATGCCGGCGCAAGGATCGCTTCCAAAGCAGATGTCTTAAAGTCGGAAGTAATTCTAAAAGTAAATTCCTTGACTTTGGAGGAAGTTGACCAGGCAAAGGATGGCGCTGCTTGTATTTCTTTTCTTTATGCTTATTCCCATCCAGATCTTGTCCAGGCTTTTCTCAAGAAGAAAATAACAGCCATCTCCATGGATGCTGTACCTCGAATTTCTCGGGCACAGAAAATGGATGCCTTGAGTTCTCAGGCTAATCTTGCGGGGTACAAGTCTGTGATATTGGGTTCAAATTATTTGGGTAAAATTTTCCCTTTGATGATGACTGCTTCCGGTACGATCACTCCTGCAAAAGTGTTGATTTTTGGAGCTGGGGTAGCAGGATTGCAGGCGATTGCGACGGCAAAACGGCTGGGTGCGATTGTGGAAGTTACTGACGTGAGACCGGAGACCAAAGAGCAAGTGGAGTCACTTGGAGGGAGATTTCTAACTGTAGAAGGTGCTGAGACTGTTAAAGTGGAAGGTGGCTATGCTGCAGAGGTTTCGGCAGAATTTTTAGCAAAGCAAAAGCAACTCATCGAAGATAAAATCAAAGACGCGGATTTAGTAATCACCACTGCTTTGGTAATGGGTAAAAAATCACCAATCCTAGTGACGGAGGATATGGTCAAGAGTATGAAAACCGGTTCTGTGATAGTCGATATGGCGGTGGAAACTGGTGGAAACTGTGCGATCTCAGAAATTAACCAAACTGTGGTCAAACATGGAGTAACGATTGTTGGTGAATCCAATTTGCCATCCCTGCTCCCTGTAAACGCCAGCCAATTATATGCGACGAATATCAGCACCTTATTGCTTCATCTAAGTTCCAAAGATGGATTGAATCTTGACTTTGATGAAGAAATTACCAGAGGATCAGTAATCACCTATGATGGGGTATTGATCCATGAGTTCACTAAAAAAATCTTGAATCTATAACCCAGCATACCATGAACGCAGATTCATTACTCATATTGATTTACATTCTAGTCCTGGCAAGTTACCTCGGCTTTGAATTGATCACAAAAGTTCCCCCAACACTTCACACCCCTTTGATGTCTGGCTCGAATGCGATTTCGGGAATCACTATCGTTGGGGCTTTGATTGCCTGCAATGAATTGGGCTACGGAAGCTTAAGTAAATGGCTTGGAATGCTTGCCTTGATATTGGCGACCATCAACGTGGTGGGTGGCTATGCCGTGACTGATCGTATGCTTAAAATGTTTAAGAAGAAATGAGCATCCTGATCCAAATTGCTTACCTGATCTCCTCCATTCTTTTCATCCTAGGGATTAAGAAATTGGGGAAAACCAAAAGTGCTCGTCAAGGAAATGTCTACTCTGCTGTGGGGATGCTACTTGCGATTGCAGCCACTTTGGTGACTTTAAATGTTCTCTCCTTTGTGGAGATTTTTGTCTGTATTCTGATCGGAACGGTGATCGGATTATACGTTTCTCAAAAAGTAGAAATGACGAAAATCCCTGAAATGGTTGCCTTGTTTAATGGCTTTGGCGGATTGGCTTCCTTTGCGGTTGCCTTGTCTGATTACTTTCTAAAGACCCAGGCGATCGAAACTTATCCTGATACTGTGAATTCGGTTAGTATCATTGTTTCGGTGCTGATAGGAGGGATTACGTTTACAGGATCCATGATTGCCTACCTAAAATTGGATGGGAAAATCTCCGGTTCGCCCATTACTTTCAAAGGGCAACACTTAGTGAATTTGATTTTATTGATTGCTTTCGGAATTGCGGGAACATTGTCCTTCATGAACCCAGGTGATCCGACCTTCATGATTGGCTTGATCGTAATTTCTTTGCTTTTGGGAATTTTAGTAGTTATCCCGATTGGAGGAGCCGATATGCCGGTGGTGATTTCCTTGTTGAATTCGTATTCAGGAATGGCCGCCTGTGCCACTGGTTTTATTTTGAATAATAATGTGCTGATCGTGGCTGGTTCGCTGGTCGGGGCTTCAGGAATCATCCTGACTCAGATCATGTGCAAGGCGATGAATCGCTCCCTGAC
>JAHEBE010000362.1 GCA_024642365.1 Algoriphagus sp. | reverse complement strand
CAATCAGTTCAGCGGCTTTTTCCAGATCCTTGATGGCTTTGTCATATTCCCGGATTGAAATGTAGCGATGTCCCCGATGTCGGTAGAGCTTCGGTTCATTAGGAAATTTGGCGATTCCTTCTGAATAGATCCTGATGGCTTCTTGGTATTGACCCAAGTAAGCGGTTCTTCTACCATACCAAATCAGTGCCTCTACATCATCGGGGTTTGATTCCGAAGTGGTTTTGGTTGCTTCATAATCTGCCATTACTGATTCGCTTGGCACTGGAATTTCATAGACTTTACCGAGTGGGGTAGTAAAGACTGAGTCAAAAAGTGGTGCTTCGACAAGTTGTTCAGCAGGTTTTTCCTGGCAAGCGAAGAAAACAAGGCAAAAAAAGAGGAAATATAAAACGGTACTTCGCATAGACTGAATTAGGTAAGGAGTAACTGAAACCAAAGACTCTCTAAGTTAAGGATAAGAATCTGTTTGAATAAGATTCGAGTGGAAGGTTAGTTTTCTTTCCGGTAATCGATCCCCAATACTTTTGCTATTGAACCTAAGATTCTCACCAAAAAGTCAGGTGGATTCACAGCGATGATTTCTTGTCGATAATTTCTCATCAATGCCCCAAAAAGCAATAAAGTTTTCAGGTTTTTCATGCTGATGGAATTGGTTGTTTTGTTTTTCGCAAGCTGTGCTACCCTCGCCACATCCTCAAAATAATCCTCCATATCAAAGGCAGGCTCATGGGTGTTGTAAACTCTGACGATTTTGTTTGTAGGGTTCCGGAAGGCATGTTTTACCCCGACATCCACCTGAAGTCGATCTCCTTTTTTGGCGGAGATCCATTTGTCCTTGACATAAAACTCCATTTCACCTTCCAAAATATGGTAAGTTTCGATGGCCGCCGGATGAATGTGATACAGAGGGTCTTCCATATTGCATTTGGGAAGTAGTTCCCATTCTAAATCCAGTGACTTTCCATGGGTATCTGATTTACTTTTGACCACTGTGAAAATCATTCCCAATGGAGACATGTCCAACACTTGATCTTTTATTGCCATTTGCTTCTTTTTTTAACTGTTGAAAATGGTTTGCAACTTATCAAAGGATAGTAGGAATGGCTTTTAATCCAAAGTCAAATCCTTATGAATTGAAAAGCGAATTAGAAATTAACTCTGATCAACAGAGAGGATGGTTTGCAACAAGACATTTGCACCATTGGTCATGTCCTCCGCTTTGGTAAACTCTTTTGGAGAATGACTGATTCCTCCCACGCTTGGTACGAATATCATCCCTACTGGGGCAATGCTTGCAATCTGCTGGGAATCGTGACCCGCTCCGCTTTGCATGAATTTGCTACTGAGACCAAGGGATTTGGCAGCCTCATTGATTTTTTGCTGCAAAGCAGGATCGGTCAAGGCAGGTTTGGTGAAACTTGCTTCAGGAGTAAAAGTAATAGTAGTCTTCGTCTCTGTTGCGATGGTGGCAGCTCGCTTTTCAATTTCTGCCAAGATCATTTCGATTTTTTCCCAAGACAAATCCCGGATTTCTAATCCCAAGGTTACTTTTCCCGGCACCACATTGTAGGCCCCAGGCAAGGCTTCAATTTTTCCAACGGTTCCAACCTGATTTCCCTGAATACCAGTTACGATTTCATTGACAGCGACTACTAGCTTAGAGGCAGCCAATAGCGCGTCTTTTCGAAGTTTCATTGGAGTGGTTCCAGCATGATTCGAAAAACCCTCAATCGTCACGATGCAATCCAGAATTCCTACGATTCCTTCCACCACACCGATCTGCAAATTTTCATTTTCAAGTATTCCTCCTTGTTCGATATGGAGTTCTAAAAAAGCGTGGAGGTCTCCTTTCTTTCGAAGGGAACCGGAAAGGTTTTCAGGATTGCCACCTATTCCCTTGATGCCTTCGCCCATGACCAAGCCACTTTGACTGATCTGCTCTAGTCCTTCGGGGGTCAATCCTCCTACCATCGAGCGGCTCCCGATTAGGCCTCCTTCTTCATTGGCAAAGACAATTACTTCCAGCGGATGATTGGTTTCTACTTTATTTTCATTCAGGATTTCGATCACTTCCAAAGCGCTCAAGCATCCTAAGGTACCATCGTAATTCCCTCCATCTGGTACCATATCGATATGAGATCCAAAGGCAATTGGTTTGAGAGATGGATTCTTTCCTTTTCTTTTTCCGATGATATTTCCTCCTGCATCAATGCTGGGGTTTAGACCGGCATTTTTCATTAGCTCCATAAACCAGGCTCTTCCTTCCTTATCTCCCTGAGTGTATCCCACTCGATAACCTCGACCATTTTCATCCCGTCCAAACTTCGCCAATTCAAAAATGCGCGCCTCAATGCGTTTCCCATTCACCCGAAGTTCATTTGCCAAAGGCATCTTTACCCCTGAAAAAGCGGTGCTCATCGCAGCCAAGCTTAGACTGGAAAGGGCTGTGGTTTTTATAAATGTTCTTCTTTTCATGGTTCTGGGTATTTTTGGTTAAGGGAAAATAAAAAATCGGATTTACTCCGGCCACTGCACGTATTTTCTAAAGTTATGCTTTTCTCTGAAACCTAAAACTTCCCGGATTTTTCGGTTGGAAAACAAAGCTTCATCATCTTCTAAGTCTCTTTTCAGGGGAACTCCTGGGAAAAATCGTGCGATTAGTTCCTTATTGGGAAGAATAGCTCCATTATGATCATTTCCTGCATTGAAAACTTGAAAGCCTAGCCCGTCTTTTTGGAGACACAAATCCACAATCTGTCCCAAGTCCCGGGCATCAATGTAGCAAAAAGCATTTCTTCGGCGCACTTCAGGATTTTTAAAATAATGAGGAAATAAGGTTGCGTATTCATGGGGCTCGATCACATTTCCGATTCGAAGGGCATAGATGTCTACGCCTGTTCTCCGCTGAAATGCCCTGGCAGTTTGTTCGTTAACTACCTTTGACAGTCCATAGCTATCCATAGGGTTCACATCATATTCCTCATCGAGCGGGAGGTAGTGCGGATCTGTTTCTCCATCGGAAAAGCAAATTCCATAGGTAGTCTCCGAAGAGGCAATAATGATTTTCTTGATTCCGAGTTTAACTGCGGCCTCAATTACATTATAAGTCCCTACTGTAT
>JAHEBE010000361.1 GCA_024642365.1 Algoriphagus sp. | reverse complement strand
CGAACGGGCCTGAATATCCAAGAGCTGGCGCAAAGCTGGATTTTTATTTGGCAGAAAAACAGGAGGGCCTTCGCTTGGAACTGCTCAATGAAAAGGGCCAGGTAGTCCGAACTTTCAAGGCGGATGCACCAAAAGATGCCAAAGTAGATTCGACTCGAAATATGTCTACCGAGTTTACAGAAGCTCCAGCATCAGGAGGACTACCAAATAAAGCAGGAATGAATCATTTCTCTTGGAACATGCGCCATCAAGGCGGTTGGGATAAAGATCCAAAGCGTGCCTACACAGGTAATGGTCCGATGGTCGCAACCGGGAACTATACCGCTCGCCTGATAGCTGGTGATGATGTTGTGGAGGAAAAATTTGAAGTGGTCTTGGATCCTCGAGTGACTTTGGTGACTGATGCAGATGTGGCGGAACAGGAAATTTTGACTTTAGAAATCCAAGGATTTAGAAATGAAGTGGCTCAGTTGATCGCAGCGATGGAAAAGGAGCAAGCCGATTTGAAATTGGTGATTGAAAAAGAAAAAACTTCGAAAAAACTTGCTTTGAAGCAAGGGAAATTGGAGGCGCTTTATAATCAATTAGTGACTCCAGAGGGAACCTACATGCAGCCGATGCTGGATGACCAGGCGGGCTACTTAAACTCCATGCTTGGACAGGCAGATCAAAAACCGGGTAAAGATGCTTACCTCCGATTTGAAGAACTGAAGAACTGGTTTGCATCCATCAAAGCACAGCATGCGGCGTTGAAATAGGGGGCGGATTAGTTTGGTTTTTTTGGTTGTGGATTCTCATGGGTTTTCATGGCTTCGACCTGAAGCTGAATCAAGTCTAGTTGGGCTTGGGTTCTGGACTTGATGCGTTCGAGTTGCTTATTTTGAATATCCATGTTCTTAGATCGAATGAGTTCTAAGGCCACCAGTTTCTCCAAATCTTGGAGTCGTTTGGATTGGAGGTGATCTTGTTTGAAATATTCCCGAAAAAGTAAAAAATGCAAACTGACGATGCTCGCTAAAACCAAAAGCGTCAGGGCACTCAAAAAATATGGGTCCAGTTGGTCAAAAAACATGTCAGGGCAATTAACCTAGTTGCCAAAAGTAACCCGGTTAAACTTTCGAAAGAATACGACAAAAGGCCTATTTTCCCTGGAGCTTTGGTCCTTTAATTGAGCTTTCTTGAGGTAGCTTTCTTCGATCTTTGAAAACCTGATTCCATAAATCGTTAATCGGCTTCTAGATCGACCAAGTTAGATTTATTCGTGTACCAGCACCTGACTGAGCATCAATTTCCAAGTTCCCTCCGAGTTCCTCGGCACGTTTTCGCATATTGTATAGCCCATTTCCGGGCTGAATCGAAGATTCCTCAAAACCTTTCCCATTGTCCTGGATTTGGAGGGAAAGCAAATTCTTTTCTTGGGAAATCCCAACCTTTACTTCGCTAGCCTCGGCATATTTGATTGCATTTTGAATTGCTTCCTGCAAAACACGATAGATTTGAATTCCTGTCGCCGAATCAAAACGCAGATCTGGATCCAGTTTTTCCCCACCTTTAAATTCAAATTTCACCTGTTGGTCTGCCAGTTGTGCCCGCTGCAAATAATCGGAGATTCTGCCGGAAAGTTGTTCCCAACTCACCTGCCCAGCATTCATCGCCCAGATGGTATCGCGAAGTTCGGTGATCGTCTGCTTGGTAAAGTTGGCGATGGTATCGTAGCGTTGCGTCAATTGTTCCTTGATTGGGTCAAAATACTTCAGGTTTTCGATGGCCGAAATAATAAAGGTGAGCTGCGCCCCGATATTGTCATGCAGATCGCGAGAGATGAGTAGGCGCTGCTCTTGTAATTTATTTTGAGTTTCGATTTGTGCCAAAGCAGTCTTTAATTCGCCTTCCTGCTTGAGTTGCTGATTTTTGAGTTTTTGTTGGGAATAAAGCAAATAACCAACGATGCCTAAAATAATTGCCAACGCCAAAGAACCGAAAAGCTGGATGGTTCTATTCTGGATTTCTTCTTGCTGCAAAGCAATGGCGGCATCTTTCTTTTCGGTTTGGTACCGGGCTTCCAAATCAGCAGTCATTTGTTGGATTTCTTGCTCGATGAGCTTTTTATTCAATGCAGTATATGCTTCGGTATAGTAAGCAGCGCTATCTGGCATTCCGAGCGCGGCATAGACAGGTGACATCTGTAAATACATGGTTGCGATGTCATCTTCTGCATTCTGAGTCTCAAAATTATGTAAGGCACGAAGGTAAAATTCTCGTGCTTTTGGATAGTTCTTGAGATTAGTATAGGATTGAGCCAGATTAGATTCGATCAAGGCATAATCATAGTCTGCCCCAGCTTGGGCTGCAAGTGAAAGTCCCTTTTCTGCAAACTCTATTGCTTGTTTACTCTTTTTCTGCGTGTTGTAAAGCGTCGCAAGATTATTTAAAGTGGTGGACGTATTGTACAAATCCTCAAAACTCTCAAAAAGTGCCAAGGCATTCAGATAGGTTTCCTCAGCTTGATCAAAATCTTTAAGATTTTTATAAGTATTGCCAAGGTTGGTGTAAGCCATCGCTAGATTATAGTCATCTTCTTGACTTTTTCTGTATTCGGCTACTTGAGTGAATATTTCAAGCGCTTTTGGATAGTTTCGCATTTCCAAATAGATGACTCCTATATTATTCCGGATGAAGTCTGCATTTCTGTCATTGCCAGTTCGTTCAAAAAACGAAAGTGCTTTCAGGTAATTTACCATGGCAGAATCTGATTGGAAATCGCGCTGATACACCGAGCCGATATTGGTGATTGTGCCATAAATCTTTACCGAGTCACCGAGCTCATAGCGAATATCAAGTGCATTCTGGTAATTTTCTCTCGCTTGGACTAATTCCCCTTTTTCCATCCAAGCATAAGCTAGATCGCTATAGAGTTGGCTCAATATGACTGGATCGTTCAGATTTTTCGCAGTTTCAATCCCTCTTTCACCGTAAAGGATGGCGGTATCCATAGAGATTGGCACATAATTCCACACCAATTCGGAGAGCACTGCAGCTTGGTCGCTAGGGGTTTTTGATTGACTTAAAACAGTCTTTAAACTATCTACGAGTTGGCGTTGGCTTTGTGAAAAAGTCGCGTTGC
>JAHEBE010000360.1 GCA_024642365.1 Algoriphagus sp. | reverse complement strand
CCACCCATTTTTTATGGTTTTCTACCGTTTGTTTTCTTTCCTCTGAAGTCGCAGCGCCGAGCATTCCCTCCCCGTCACACATGATCAATACCGAAGTAACGCCCTCTCCATCTGCGCGGGTTTTCATTTCTTTCAGATAGGCAAGGTCATTCGCCTTGTCTTTGAAAAATTGATTGACATATTCCACCGCGTCGATGTTATTTTTTTTTGCCAGAGGAGCAAAATCCAAGTGATTCATTTTCCCGGCAAAAAGTTGTCGGTTGAGTGACCATTCGGCCAAAGAAATTTTGAATAGTTCGTCAGCGGGTTGCTTAGCCATAGTCAATTGAGGTAAACCCAGACCCATGGCTGCTGCTGCCAGTCCGGTGGTTTTTAAAAATTCTCTTCTGTTTTTCATAATATTCGGTTTTGGGTTGTCGGTTATCCGTTATCTGTTGTGGGTTGTCGGTTAGGCGGTATCAGTTGTGGCTTGTCAGTAACACTGGTCATCTAACCTCCAACTTCCCTCAAACCTCCCATCCCGCCCGGTACTCCCGAGTCAAGAATGCATTTGCTTTTTCATTGTTGGTGATCTGGAGTGAAGCTTCATCAAAATTAATTTTCGATTTTGCCCGTAGTGCCACAGCACCCAGATTGATGGTGTCAGTAATCGTCTGAGCGCGGATAAAACTTCCCGGCGTTTGCTTTCCTTCCAAAATTGCATCAACCCAGCTTGAAGTATTTCGCTCGACTTCTCTGGAATTGATTCGTTCCGAATCCCTTCCGCTCATTTTAGAGCTCTCAGGTAATAGGACGGGATTTTCCCCTCGGAATCCTCCAAGGATTTTTCCTTTGCTACCCACGATAAGCAGCCCTTCTTCTGGCGTGTCTTTTCCATCGATTTCCAATTCGGCAGGGGCAAAAGGTTTCATGCCTCCATCGTACCAAAATAGGTCAAATGCAGGTAAAGCCGCTTGAGCTGGGAAATTCCATTTGATGGTACAGCTTGCTGGGAAAGCCACAGTATTGTCCACCCATTGATAGACTTGGTTGACTTCTTCACGAGTCGTAGTTCCAAAAGCTTTTGCGGCGATTGGGGATTTTGTGATTCCCAAGGTTTCAAATAGTGGAAAGAGGCTGTAATGCCCCATGTCAGCCACGGATCCGCCACCAAATTCATACCAGCCACGGAAGACATTATGCGTGTAATTTTTATGATAGGACATCGAAGGAACCGGTCCCAACCAAAGATCCCAATTGAATCCTTCCGGAATCTGCATCTGATCTGTAGGTCTTTTGGTCCATTGCTGCCAAACGGGTCGATAAGACCAGTTGTGGATTTCTTTCAATTCTCCGATTAGATCGGCATCCATCCAAGCTTTGATTTGCCGATACTCGGGCCGATCAGACCAAGCTAAAAGATGCGTGATCGCCCCAGAGCTTTTTGCTTTTTCGATGACTTTTCTTCCCTCCAAAAGTCGATTGGATATCGGCTTATGCGTTACGACGTGAATTCCTTTGTTCATCGCTGCAATTGCGATAGAAGCATGCGTATGGTCAGGAGTCATCACTTTGACTGCATCAATTCCTTTTTCTTTTGCAAAAAACTCCCGAAAATCCTCGTAGGAGTTACAGCCCTTGTACCTACCTGAAGGTTTGTTTTTTGCATAAAACTGCTCCACATACGCCTGACCTACATCTCGCCCTCCGGGAATTCCAGGAACTCCTTCCCACCAAGAATCATCGCCTAAAGTTTTTCGGATGTTATCCCGAATTCCATGAGCAGACCAATCAAAATAATCCGTGGAATATTTATTGGAATCGCAAACTGCCACCACACGAACTTTTGGGTTTAACAGCAATTCGCCCATCTCGCGAAGTCCCTGAGTGCCACAGCCAATATTAGCCACAGTGATTTGATCTGAAGGGGGGATTTTTCCCAGGCCTGCAATGACATTCGAAGGGACGATGGTGAATGAGGCGGCAAATGCGGCCGCCGAAGCCATAAATTCACGTCGATTTAAAGATTCTGGTTTGGGCATAGTGAAAAGGTAAAATTGGGCAGTAATAAGTTACGATTCGAAAAGCGGATTGTCAAATCTGTTAAAAATAGATTACTCCAAGATGATCCTCCAAAACTCTGCTTTCATTTTTACCGCATCAATTTTGGTGTAGACATTTACTAGTCTTTGGGTATTTTCAGGAGGTGTCATCACTTGACTGACCGTGCTCCATTCGGGATGCAAATAAGCCTCGACCAAGGCCAAATCCCACATCACTCGCGTTTTGTCCTGAGGATTTTGAATTCGCCAGCGATCAGCTAATATTTTTTCGATTTCTACCGAATCATCAAGGGCTGCATAGGTCTCGTCACGATCAAACTTCAAAGCAAAGGAAGTCGTCGTGGTCATAATCGTGAAATCCAAGCCTTCCAAATTCAGTAAATAATCAAAGGCATTCAGGTCACATCGAATATTGAATTCACTTTTATTCCAGGCCTTACTTTCTGGTGTATACCAAGAGCCAAGCGAGAAAAGGCGAATTTTATCTTTGATATCCGGTGCAAGTATGAGGGCCGTTGCAATATTGGTCATCGCTCCGAGAGTCAGTATATCGAGCTTTTCAGCTCCCCTCATTTTCCGAGCTTCTGTAATGATCGCTTGAGCAGCTGGCGAATCTCTTGGATCTTGCTGTCCCCAAGCTCTACCGATTTGTCGGTCGGCACCCAAGGGATGAGGAATATCCATTCGATCTAGCGCGGCCAAGATTTCTTCGTTCAATCGTTGACTTTCTTCCACAGGCTTTAGCGTGGCAGCATCGTAGGCATTCCATTTTTCAAAGACGTTCAGGTCCGCATTGTTGAAATGGGCCGAACTGATACCGATTAGATTGATTTTTTTGGATTTGACCAGGTGAGCAATCGCATAGAGGTCATCCATTTCATTGCCAGTATCTGCATCAAGCCAAACCTTTTGCTGTGCAGCAAGTCCAGAGATTTGAAAGATTAAAATCAGGACGATGCTAAACTTAAGGGATTTCTTCATTGGACTATTTTATTTGGAATAATTCGATTCAATAACTTTTCAAAAAATGGGATAAAAGGTAAGATCATCAAGACTCCGAGGATATTAAAAATCACATGACCATTGGC
>JAHEBE010000359.1 GCA_024642365.1 Algoriphagus sp. | reverse complement strand
GAGCCAATTCCACATCTCCAATTCCGATGGCTGACTGCTCTTCAAAGATTGAATTCCATGTTACTCCGTGATTGGTGGTCTTCCATAATCCACCCGAACCAAATCCCACATACATGGTCCCGGGGTTCGTTTCATCCACTTGAACAATATCTGCACGAGCAGAATTGACCGTGGGACCGAGCGCGATCCAGTCCAATTTGAAGTTCGTTTCCGTCTTCATTTTGCGATAAGTTTCAAAAGAAGCCTCCAAAGGCGAACTGGGTTGCTGTGCAAAAACCACTGTATGGAAAAGAAAAAAAGTACTTATTACAGCTACCATCAATTTGCTGATACCAGCTTTTGAAATTAAATAAGGACAGTTTTTCATCAGAAAATTTAGTTTGGAATTTGAATTCGATAATTCAACAGGGAGGCAAGATTTTCCCTCTTTCTAACTTAGCAAATCTTTTTTTTCCAACTAGGGCAAAATCACTTATCTTTTCAAACCCCCTTCAAGATTGAATTTATTCCAATTTAGCCTACTTCACTTGTCATCTAGCTTCTGAAGCTCTATGAATAAACCTAAACAAGAAATTTCTTATTCTCTGAGCCAACGGCTTAAGCTTGATCAACTTCCCACTTGGGTCCACGGAATTGGCTTAGGAGGTACTTTTTTCGTCTTGGTGATTGGAATAGTTTTTTTTCTTGCATTTAAAAATGTCCCAGTTTGGCAGGATTGGATTCCGGCTGATGAATTTTTGAATCCGGAATATGGAGAGCAAATCTTCGTAGACAGCATTTTCCGAACTCGGATGAATACTTGGTCAAATCTCGTTTACATCTGCTTTGGCTTTTATGTGATCGGAATTGCGATCTATGATTGGAAGCGGAAATTATCGCTAAATCGAGGCTATCTGAGTCATACACCGATTTTATCGTTTTTATTTGGCTTAGCAGCCATTTACCTTGGTTTGGGAAGCAGTTTGTTTCATGCCTCTCTTACCCGATATGGCCAACAGTTTGACGTGGGAGGGATGTATGCGACAATGATCTGCCTGGTTTCCATCGCTCTGGGAAGTTGGCTGCCTAAAATCCAATTTTCCAGAAAATCTCGAATTTTTCCAAGCTGGCCACTACTTGCATTGTTGGTTATATTTTTCTCGATCTATTTTACTTGGTATAAATGGGATTATTCCTTTTCTGAAATCTCAGGGTATCTCAGCGGAATTTTATTTCTGTTTGCCGGTGTGAGTTTGATACAGCCTGGAAAGCGACTTCAAATCGGATGGTTTATTGCTGGCGTCATTGCTATTATTCTTGGTTCAAAAATCCGTGACCTCGACATCGCTGATCAGTTTACTAATCCTGAATCAGTCTTTCAAGGCCATGCAGTCTGGCATTTTGTTTCTTGCTTGATGTATGTGTTTTTGTATTTGTATTTTAGGTCGGAGGAGCGTGATTCAATATAGAAAACGAACAAAATGCTTTCAAAGAAGGATTTGATTGGTTTTAAGTCATTTTGAAAGATATCTTATTGTTATATAATTTATATTATGTTAAATAGAAATTAAATAAACCCGTGATACATTATTCTTTTTAACTTAAGGTTTCAAATCACCAATCATTGAAGCATACCCCCTATGAATAAATTGATTCCCCAATTGGGACTCGCCCTTGGCCCTATAGCTTTCCTTTTGATTTATTTTTTTGTGCAGGCTCCGGATTTAAATCCAGATGCACAGGCCATGCTAGCGTTGGCTGCTTGGATGGCGATTTGGTGGATAACTGAGGCGCTTCCTATTGCAGCCACAGCATTTTTGCCTTTAATATTTATGCCTTTACTCGGCATCTTAAAAATCAGCGACGTCTCGGAGAATTACATGCACCCTACAGTTCTACTCTACATGGGCGGCTTCCTACTGGCAACTGGCATTGAAAAATGGAATCTACATCGAAGAATCGCACTTAACATAATAAATTTATTAGGGACAGATCTTCAGCGGATTGTTTTAGGATTTATCCTGGCCACAGGAATATTATCCATGTGGATTTCCAACTCTGCTACCGCTTTAATGATGCTACCCATTGGATTGGCTGTTGTCAATCAATTCAAAATCCAGCTCGGGGACTCAAATTCAGAGATTTCTGCAAGATTGGGGAAAAATATCATGCTAGGAATCGCTTATAGCGCTTCTATTGGCGGTGTCGCTACTTTAATTGGCACACCTACAAATACCATCATGGTAGCTGTAATTAAAGACCTTTATAATTATTCTATAGGATTTAATGAATGGATGCTTTTTGGGATGCCCCTATCAATTTCCCTTTTGTTTATCTGCTGGTATTATCTGGTAAACTCTGCAAATCCGCTTCCTAAAAAGTTTAATCTTATGGAAGATAAAAGCATTATCGGAAAGCAGTTAACTGCTTTAGGAAAAGTGAGTTATGAAGAAAAAAATGTTATGATTGTTTTTGGGTTGGTCTGCCTTGCGTGGATCTTTCGAACAGCAGTCCTTCAAGCTTTGATTCCCGCTATTGATGATACGATTATAGTATTGGTCGGAGTGGTTTTACTTTTTGTGCTTCCCTCCTCCTCGCCTGGCGAACGGATTTTAGATTGGAAAACCGCCGAGCAAATTCCATGGGGAATATTAATTCTTTTTGGAGGAGGCTTGGCTTTGGCGGCTGGATTCCAAAGCACAGGTTTGGCAGAATGGATCGGTCAAAAATTCACTCTTCTGGAAGGAATCAGTTTCTTCCTATTACTATTGATCATCATCGCCTCAGTCAACTTCTTAACTGAAGTGACTTCTAATGTGGCCACTGCTTCCATGCTTTTACCGATTTTGGCTTCTGTAGCACTGAAATTAGACCTTCATCCATTTGGATTGATGGTCGGCGCCACGTTAGCGGCAAGTTGTGCTTTTATGCTTCCGGTAGCCACTCCACCAAATGCAGTGGTTTTTGGTTCGGGTTATTTAGAAATGAAAGACATGGTAAAGGCAGGTTTTTGGATCAACGTTATATCCATCATCTTGGTGACATTAATGGTTTATTTTATACTTCCTTGGATGTGGGGAATTGATTTACTAAAAAATCCATTTTGATTTAGGATATAAGATTTCCATCCCTGATTCCCGGTAATTCGTCAC
>JAHEBE010000067.1 GCA_024642365.1 Algoriphagus sp. | reverse complement strand
GGATCAAAAATCACCAAATCAGCAAAAAATCCAGGTTTGAGCAGTCCTCTATTTTTGATTTTCAAATTGCTTGCAGGAAGGCCCGTTAATTTAAAAATGGCTTCCTCTAAAGAAATGACTTTTTCATCCCGAACATATTTCCCAAGCAAACGGGCAAAATTTCCATAGGACCGGGGATGGGTGCTGCTTTTCAAGAAAACTCCAGAAGTAGCCATTGATGCACCGTCTGAGCCAAAACTCATATAAGGTAAAGCAATTTGCTTTTTGACATTTTCTTCGGTCATTAGAAAATACACTGTGCCAACTCGGCTACCATCTTGAATCACAAGATCCATTGCTGTTTCTTCGGGGCTTTTTCCTCTCAAGGCAGCTACTTCTGCAATTGTTTTTCCCGTCAGATACTTCAAGCTATCATTTGCAAACCCTACCAAAAGTACTTTGTCAGGTGAGCCGGTTGATCGAAATAAATTTTCCCATGGGACATTCGGGTCGTTCATTTCAGCAATTACTTTTTTTCGGATTGCGGGATCTTGTAGCCTTTTGCTCCAAGCTGCATATCCGCCTTCTTGAACCCAAGGAGGCATTGCAGCGTCCAGCCCTGTAGCTCCTGCGATGTAATTATACATATCAGTGGTAATATGGAGTCCAGCTGCTCTAGCCGAATCAATCTTTTGAACCACTTGATCGAATTTGCCCCAATTCTTTTCTCCACTCATTTTCAAGTGGTAGACTTCTGCTCTGATATTTGCTTCAGCAGCTATTCGGATGAGTTCATCCAAACTTTCAAGAAGGCGATCACCTTCGCTTCGCATGTGTGATATGTACATCCCATCATATTTGGAAGCTACTTTGCAGAGTTCTATTAATTCCTCAGTGCTGGAATAAAAAGCTGGAGCATAAATTAAAGAAGATCCAATGCCCAAAGCTCCTTCCTTCATGGCTTTCTCGACCATGGATTTCATCACTTCTAATTCCTCTGGTGTTGCCTCACGATCTTCAAAACCAACCGTATTGATTCGAAGCGTAGTGGCTCCGATGAAGGAAGCTACATTGGTAGAAACTCCTTTTTCCGCTAGGAAATCAAGGTATTCTGCTAAACTTTCCCAAGTCACATCAAACTTAATATCTCCTTGTGCGTCGATCATGGCTTGCTTGCTCGTAGCAGTGAGAGGCCCCATGGATTCTCCTTCACCAAAAACCTCCAAGGTCACCCCTTGACGAATGTCACCCTGCGAATTTCCATCTTCAATTAGACTTTCCACCGCCCAGCTAAGCATATTGATAAAACCCGGAGAAACTACCATTCCATTGGCCTCGATTTCTTCTTTGCCTATCGCTTTGCTCAAATCACCGATAAAAGCAATTGTATCCGCTCTAACTCCTAAGTCACTAATGATTGAAGGATTTCCGCTTCCATCTATAATTCTCCCATTTCGGATGATCAAATCGTATTGTTCTGGATTTGAGCAAGAACTAATAGAAATTGAAAGAGCTGCTAAAAAAAGAATTGCTATTTTTTTCATATGACTTAGTGTGTTCAAACTAGTTTTTGGGTTCAATTGAGAAAATTTTTATCCTTCTGCGTGGTCAATCCATTTTCCATCAAGACCCAAATAAGCACCCATGCAATCTGCTGTCATGCAGGAATGGACAGGAAGAATCCCAATCAAATCACCCACTTTTACCTGTGCCAATAGTTCATCGGATGCTTTGATGATCCCATGCTCTTGAGATATGCTTTTTAAATAGGAATAGTGATCTGGAATTGTCCATCCAGTATCATTCAATAGCACTACTTCTCCAAAATTTTTATTTCCATCCGAATTGGTCAGAACATCTTTCGCGAAATGGACTCCACCACCATGAACCAAAATCTCTTTGCGATCTTTTTTAATGTCTACCACAGGTACTGCCATTGCTACTGCGATATCTGTTAAATCGCAACCTCCAAGTTTGGCTTGCATCAAATCATAAAAGACAAAATTCCCAGGTCCCATTTCATCAATATCCCCAAAATCCTCCATCACTGCACATCCAGGGGTATCTCCCGTTCTAGTTACAAGGTTTGGGTATTCAGAATTGTATTTGTGTTTCAGCATCGAGAGCGCTTTTCTGGTTTGCTCGTATAATGCAGGAATGTCAGGCATATAATAAGAATGCCCTGCATGAAGGTAAAAGCCTTTAAAATAGAGTTTGTCAGAATGGCTGGCAATTCGAAGAATTTCTTCAATCAACCCAAAATCGGAAACTTCCACACCGGTTCTTCCATAGCCAGCATCTATTTCTATAAAGAATCCAACCTTATGCTTCAATTGATCCACGAGCATTTTAGCAGTCGCAGCATTAATCAATTGGATAGAAATGGATTGATTGGCAGCGATTTCATTAAGCTTTGGTATTTCAAGCGGATTAAAAGGAAATGCGATATGAATATTATTCCAGCCTTGCCCACTTAGGTATTCAGCCATTTTAATCGAAGAAGCTGTTACTTCTGTAATGCCATATTCTTTAGCCCATTGACCAATTTGATGGGATTGGGCAGTTTTAAAGTGAGGAACCAATTTCATATGGTGCCTAGCAGCTTTATCAGCCATCTTTTTAAGATTTGCACGACAAATTCGCTCGTCGAGGAGAAGAGTTGGAGACTTGATTAAATCTAAGTAAGACATTAGGAGAGGTAAAGAAGTTAAAGAAAACGATTAGAAAGTCTTTTGAATATAGGATTCCAAATTCCATTCAAATTAGGAAGGGGGAGGGGGATTATCAAGATAAAGGCATTATTTGAATGAAAAGCAATATTGAGAACAAAGCTTTATGATATAATTACGGTTCGTTTTAATTTGGATTTGAACACATTTTATTTGCTGCGAGTGAGAACTTTGATCAGCTTTCGAAGTCATCCTTTGCAACCGTTTTTATTTTGTTAATTTTGTCAGCCAGAAAAAGGGGGAATTTCCGCCTCAATACCTACTTAATTGCGCATTAAACCTTCATGGAAGCAAAGAAAATACGGAGTACTTTTATAGAGTTTTTCCAATCCAAACAACATCAATACGTACCATCATCACCGATAGTCGTTAAAAATGATCCCACGCTGATGTTCACCAATGCGGGGATGAATCAATTTAAAGATGCCTTTTTGGGAAATGAAATTGCAAAATTTCCAAGAGTAGCGAATAGTCAAAAATGCCTTCGTGTCAGTGGAAAACATAACGACTTGGAAGAGGTAGGAGTAGACACCTACCACCATACCATGTTTGAAATGTTGGGGAATTGGTCATTTGGAGATTATTTTAAAAAAGAGGCTATAGAATGGGCCTGGGAACTTTTAACAGATGTCTATGGGCTTTCAGCGGATAGGCTTTATGTTTCTGTTTTTGAGGGAGATAAAGGTGATAATCTCGAAATGGATCGAGAAGCTTTTGAACTTTGGAAAGCTATCGTACCAGAAGATCGAATCATCATGGGTTCGAAGAAAGACAACTTTTGGGAAATGGGAGATACTGGTCCTTGTGGCCCATGTTCGGAGATCCATGTGGATTTGAGATCAGATGCTGAGCGAGCTTCAATTCCTGGCAAAGACTTAGTAAATAATGACCATCCTCAAGTAATCGAGATTTGGAATCTTGTATTCATGCAATTCAACAGAGTAGCTGATGGAAGTCTGAAATCCCTTCCGGCCACTCACGTGGATACAGGAATGGGATTCGAAAGACTTGTTCGTGCTATTCAGCATAAATCTTCAAATTATGACACGGATCTGTTCACGCCTTTTATTGCAGAACTTGAGAAGAAGTCAGGTAAATCCTATGGTGAAAATGAGCAAACAGACATTGCCTTTCGGGTAATTGTAGACCATATTCGAGCAATAAGTTTTACTATAGCAGATGGCCAAATCCCATCCAATAATAAAGCAGGCTATGTTATTCGTCGAATTCTCAGAAGAGCGGTTCGTTATGGTTATACCTTTTTAGGGTTTAATGAGCCATTTCTTTATGAGTTGACCCCAATGATAGCGTCTAATTTTGGGGATATTTTCCCTGAAGTGCGTCAGCAGCAAGAGTTTATTTCCAAAGTCATTTTCGAAGAAGAAACTTCATTTCTAAGAACTTTAGCAAATGGTCTTAAGATCCTAGACCAAATCAAATCTGAGCTTAAGGCCAAAAACGAAAATGTAATTCCTGGGAAAACTGCCTTCGAACTGTATGATACTTTTGGCTTTCCTTTAGATCTAACCTCATTAATAGCGCGAGAACATGGACTTTCATTGGACGAAGCAGGATTTGCTTTAGAGATGGAGGCGCAAAAAAATCGATCCAGAGCTGCTTCAGAATCTGAAACAGGTGATTGGGTGATGGTTCATGAAGATGAAGGAGTCGAATTCATTGGGTATGACTTTCTAAAGTCAGATTCCAATATTGTTAAATACAGAGTGATATCTGATAAGAAAGGTGATCGCTATCAGGTTGTTTTGGACAAAACTCCATTTTATGCAGAGAGTGGGGGGCAAGTTGGTGACACAGGTTGGTTGATTTCAGATAGTGAAAAAATCAAAGTAGTAGATACCAAAAAAGAGAATGACCTAATAGTTCATTTTGTAGAAAAGCTTCCAAAATCTCCAGAAAAGCAGTTTTCTGCTGAAGTAGATCAACATAGGAGGTCACTCACAATGAATAACCATACTGCTACTCATTTACTTCAATCTGCTTTGAAATCTGTGCTAGGTGATCATATCCAACAGCGAGGTTCCTTAGTAAATGATCAATTGCTTCGATTCGATTTTTCTCATTTTGGAAAAATGACTGAAGAAGAAATTGAAAAAGTTGAAAACTTAGTAAATGCTAAAGTTCGGGAGAATATTCCCTTAGTAGAGCGTAGAAATGTTCCTATTGAAGAAGCTAAGTCATTAGGAGCTACGGCTCTTTTTGGTGAGAAGTATGGCGAATTCGTTCGAATGATCACTTTTGATTCGAGCTATTCCGTTGAACTTTGTGGCGGAACACACGTGCCTTCTACAAGCCAGATAGGTCTTGTGAAAATTACTTCTGAAGGATCAATTTCGGCAGGTGTGAGAAGAATCGAAGCAATCACTTCAGTAGCGGCAGAAGCTTATCTAAGAGAACAAGAGCAACTTTTAAAGGAAATCCAGGAGCTACTGAAAAACCCAAAAGATGTCAAAAAAGCGATCGAAGCACTCCTTGACGAGCGTAATTCTTTGAAAAAAGAAATTGAAGGATTGCATTTGGAAAAAGCTTCCGGCATCAAATCGGAATTACTGAAGCAGTTTCAAAGGAAAGATGATCTTAATTTACTAATTGCAAAAGTTGAATTGCCAAATGCTGATTCTCTTAAAAAATTGGCATATGAGCTTAAGAATGAGGTAGAAAATGCATTTGTAATATTGGCTGCCGCAATTGAAGATAAACCACAAATAGCCGTCATTATTGAGGATTCGCTGGTAGGCTCGAAAAATCTAAATGCAGGTTCAATCGTTAGAGAATTAGCCAAAGAAATTCAAGGCGGTGGAGGAGGGCAACCTTTCTTTGCAACTGCCGGAGGAAAAGACCTCAATGGTTTGGATCGTGTGGTCTTGAAGGCCAAAGAATTATTCGGTTAAGATTACCCTGAAATTAGATTTGAATGTTAAGCGAGGCGTTAAAAAATAAGTATCAATTGATTATCGGGTTGGAAGTTCATGCCCAACTTCAAACTGAAAGTAAAATTTTTGCTTCAGATTCAACTGCTTATGGCAATTTGCCTAATAATCAGATTTCACCAATTACACTCGGCCATCCAGGAACACTTCCGAAGTTGAATAAAAAGGCGATTGAATTTGCGATCAAAATGGGAATTGCATGCGATTGTGAGATCACTCGAAATACCAGCTTTGATCGGAAGAATTATTTCTACCCTGATCTTCCAAAAGGCTATCAAATCACCCAAGACAAAGCTCCAATTTGCGTAGGAGGGGAAGTCCCAATTCTTTTAGCTGATGGAATCGCTAAGAAAGTGAAGCTTAATCGGATCCATTTAGAAGAGGACGCAGGCAAATCAATTCATTTGGCAGGAGAGCCTGATACATTGGTAGATTTCAATCGAGCAGGAACTCCTCTAATTGAAATTGTAACCGAACCAGTAATGCAAAGTCCTGAGGAGGCTTATGCTTTCCTCGGAGAGATTAAAAAGCTGGTCAAATACCTTGAAATATGTGACGGAAATATGGAGGAGGGATCTTTGCGATGCGATGCCAACGTTTCAGTAATGCTAAAAGGTGCCAAAGAGTTGGGTAAAAAGGTAGAGGTAAAGAACATGAACTCATTCAGAAATGTGTTCCGTGCAATAGAACATGAGCACGAGCGATTGATTGAGTTGATTGAATCTGGCAAACCAATCATTTCTGAAACCCGAACTTTTGACCCAACAACGGGTTTATCCTCTAGTATGCGTACAAAGGAAGACTTGAATGATTATAGATATTTCCCAGAACCGGATTTGAGTCCAGTACATGTATCCGAAGAATGGCTTAAGTCTATCAAATCTTCAATGCCTGAATTGCCGAGAGAAATGTACCAGCGATTCATCAATGAATATGGTCTTCCAGACTATGACGCAAGCTTTTTGACCGAGTCAAAGGAGATTGCAGTATGGTTTGATGGGCTTTGTTCTAAAACAACTAATTATAAATCTGCATCCAATTGGATGATGGGACCAGTTAAGTCAACATTAAAAGAGCTGGATATCACAATAGATAGGTTCCAGGTTGGTTCTAGTTCGATTTCGGAATTGATAGCCTTGATTGATGAAGGAAAGGTGAGTTTTTCAGCTGGATCTCAGAAAATCTATCCGGAGCTATTAAAATCAACCGGTGAAAATCCTATGGAAATTGCTCATCGTTTGAATCTGATCCAAGAATCTGATGAAAGTTCACTTCGACCTATTGTAGAAAAAGTGATTGCTGAAAATGAGTCCAAGGCTAAAGAATTTCGCGCTGGTAAAAAAGGCCTGATGGCTATGTTTATGGGCCAAGTAATGAAACAATCACAGGGTAAAGCCGACCCAAAAGTGGCAACAAAACTGCTTATTGAGCTATTAGAAAAATAAATATGAAAAAATATATGTTCGGAATTATACTAGTTTCCTTTTTGGGATTTTTTTCCTGCGGCGAAGGTGAAAATCAAGCAGATGGAAAAGTCATGGTGACTGGTAAAGTTGAAAATGCTCCAGAAGGATTTATAATTCTTTCTCAATTCACTGAATCCAGGCCTATCGTGTTAGATACGCTGGATTTGTCCAATAGCGGTGAGTTTTCTTATGAAATCGAAGTCGAAGTTCCAACCTTCTATGATTTGAATTTATTCGGTCAAAAATCGGTTCGATTAGCGCTGTTTAAGGAAAATGTAAGTGTTTCATACGATTTTGAAAACACAGAGAGCCTAACAATCGAAGGATCGAAAGACACCCAAGAAATGGTTAAAATCGAAACTTTAATGTCAGATTACCAGGCAAAAGTAAATAAGCTTAATGAGGCATATTATGAGGCCATGAGTTCAAACAATACTCAAAGCATTAAGCAAATTCAGGTTGATGCCTTAAGTCTAGAAAGTGAGCAATCCAAAGCTGTAAAAGAGACAATTAACAGTATGGGAAGCAGCTTTGCTACTTTGGCTGCGGTTGGCTTATTAAATACGAAAAACGATTTTCAGTTTATCGATAGCCTAGCGGAAAAATTGGACAAAAATTATCCGGAAAACAAGATGATAATCCAGCTTAGACAGCAATTGGATGAAATGAGGGCACTTTCCATGGGACAAGTAGCTCCAGACTTTGAGTTGCCAACTCCTGAAGGGCAAGTAATCAAATTGTCAGATTTAAGAGGGAAGTACGTGATGATTGATTTTTGGGCAGCTTGGTGCAAACCTTGTAGAGAAGAAAACCCAAATGTTGTAAGGTTATATAACACCTATAAAGACCAAGGATTTGAGATCTTGGGAGTGTCTTTGGACCGTACAAAGGAAGCATGGGTTGGGGCGATAGCTGAAGATGGATTGACTTGGCCTCAGGTATCTGATTTGGGATATTTTAATTCTGCGCCAGCATTATTATATCAAATTGAAGCGATTCCAGCTACTTATTTATTGGATCCAGAAGGAAAAATTATTGGAAAAGATTTAAGAGGCCCGAGTCTTGAGAATAAGCTCTCAGAGATTTTTGAGAAATAACAGATATACAAAATCATTAACAAAAAAGCCCTTCGAAAATATCGAAGGGCTTTTTTGATGTAGACAAGTTAAAAAAAGGAAGGAGGAAAAAGTACCAAACAATCCTTCCTTTAAAAATCGGTTTCTTTTAAAAAAGAATAATAAAAGTTGTTTATCACCCGAGACAAATCTACTGAAATTATTCAAAAGAAAAACAAACCTATATTAATTCTTTTTCTAATTAATAGAAATTTAACATTAAAATATTGCACTAAATAAAGAGCTGCATTTTTTGGTATTCAAAAGACTTATTTCGCGATTTTATCATAGCTCGCTATTACACCACGAACCATTGCGGAACTGAAGCCTTGGTGTTCCATTTCATTCAATCCCACTATGGTACAGCCTTTTGGAGTCGTAACTTTATCAATTGCAGCCTCAGGGTGGATGTTTTTTTGAATCATTAATTCTGCGGCACCCTTCACTGTTTGATTTACAATTTTACTAGCAGTTACTGAATCGAATCCAATTTGAATTCCACCTTGGATCATTGCACGCATGAATCTCAAAACATAGGCAATGCCGCAAGCTCCTAAGACTGTAGCGGCCTCCATTAAGGATTCATCAATTGGGATGGTAAAACCTATAGAGTCAAATAATTCAGAAACTAATTGAATTTGTTCTTGCTTAGCATTTTTACTGCAAACACAGGTTACAGATTCCTGAATGTCAGCAGCAATATTTGGCATTGCCCGGAATGCAACTGTCTTTGGGTCTAAAATTTGATACATTTCATCAAGCGAAACACCAGTTGCAAGGGAAATTATTATTTGTTTTTCAAAGTCAATTCCTGGGAGTATTTCAGTTAAAATAGGAGTGACATTATATGGTTTTACTCCAAGAATAATCAAATCCACACCTTTGATTGCTTCAAGATTATTTGAAGTAACAGTGACTCCTCGGTCTCTAAATTCTGTAAGATTGGCTGTATTTCGCTTTGTTAGGGTAAGCTTTTTTGGATCAAAACCTGAAATGGAAAGTAATCCATTTGTAATTGAAGCCCCAAGGTTCCCACAACCAATGATGGCGATATTGACATTAGTAATCATAATAAATATAATTTTTAATACTCCTTTTTGATTAAAGGTAAACAAATGAGGCTTTTTATTGCCAAGTATTTAATTTTTTAAAGAAAACCTGGTTGAAAGTGATTCTTATGAAAATTAATTATGTAAAAAATATTTTACTATATGTAATGTTTGTTTTACATTTGGTAAAATAAACTAGACATCAATTAGAATAAAGCAATTTTAACTAAATGGCACGGTTCTATAATTAGGAAGCCCATTGAACTTGAGATTCAACTAAATTCTATTAGATGCTTATAATTTTAAAACAATCATCTCTTAAAATAAAAAGATATGTTATCAAGGATCTTATTGCCTCATCGTTTTCAAAAAATCGGATGGTTAATGATTTTACCATTCGCTATACTGTTGTTTGCAGTTAACTACCTGAGTTTCGAGCTTTCTTGGCTTAGTATACCTTCTAATAATGCATCCCAAGAAGGGTTGAGTGGATTATTAGATCCAGATAAAAGCAATTTTTCAATGGAGTTTGCATTGATTGGAGTTTTTGCTGCTTTATTTTTCATTGCGTTTTCTAAAGAAACACAAGAGGATGAATATATTCAAAAGCTGAGGTTAGACTCTATGTTGGTAGCTTTTTATGTAAACACATTTATTTTAATACTTGGAACATTGCTTTTCTATGGATTTGGGTTCTTGGAATTTATGAGCTACAATATGTTTACAATCCAAGTGATTTTCATCGCTAGATTCAAGTGGATTCTGCACCAACAAGCAAAAACTACGCTTTCACTTTAAAAATCAGCTATGAAAAATACGATTAAAGTGGAGCGAGCCAAATTGAATATGACCCAACAAGAGCTTGCAGACTTGATTGCCGTTTCCCGACAAACCATAAATAGTATTGAGTCCGGGAAATATGTGCCTTCGACAGTATTGTCCCTAAAAATCGCTCAAGTGTTTAAAACAGCATTAGAGGAAATTTTTGAATTAGAAGCGAATGATTGATCAAACGTAAATTTTAAAACAGATTTTTTTACTCAGGAATTATAAGATTTTGAGGCCCAAAACGTAATTAAGCGTATCTTTAGCTTTTTAGAAAAATCTTTTGATGCCAAAATTAATTCGAATAACAACTGTTCCGCTTTCCTTAAAACTACTTTTGGCAGGCCAGATGAAATTCATGAAGGATAATGGTTGGGATGTGTTGATGGTCAGTGCAGATGGAAGAGAAATTAACCAAATATGTAAATCTGAAGGTGTTGAACATGTAGTAATTCCTTTTACCAGACAAATCACCCCATTTCAAGATTTGATTTGTATTTGGAAATTATATCAACTTTTTAAGCAAGAGAAACCTGATATTGTTCATACCCATACTCCAAAAGCGGGATTATTAGGAATGATTGCAGCAAAACTTGCTGGTCAACAGATTCGAATCCATACGCTAGCAGGGATACCTTACATGGCCTCTGAAGGAACTAAACGCTCTTTGCTTTTAGCTGCAGAAAAATGGACCTTTTCTAGCGCCACAGAAGTTTGGCCAAATTCTGAAGGATTAAAATCGTTTGTGATTGAAGAGAAACTTTGTGAGCCTGAAAAATTAAAAGTTATTGGAAAAGGCTCATCTAATGGAGTTGACTTCGAAAAATTCAATCGTGAAGTCTTAAAGGAAAATCATCTAGTGGCAGCTACTATGCGAATCTTACCTGGTGAAGATGATTTTATTATTTTGGCAATTGGAAGATTGGTAAAGGATAAGGGGATTGAAGAACTTGTGGAAGCCTTTCTTGATTCAAAAATATATGCAATGTCAAAATTGGTTTTGCTTGGTAGTTTTGAACAAGATTTGAATCCCATTTCCATTGAATTATTGAAGACTATAGCGGAAAACCCTCGGATTGTCCAAATAGATTGGTCTGATCACGTGGCTCATTACTTGGCTTTAGCAGATGTTTTGGTGCATGCATCACATCGAGAAGGGTTTCCAAATGTGCTTCTTGAGGCAGGTGCTATGGAAATCCCAGTGATTTGCTCAGATATAATTGGGAACAAGGACTTAATTACCCAACAAAAAACAGGTTTGATTTTTCCTGTAAAAGATAAAGCAGTGTTAAAAGAAGCACTTGAGTTTGCTTTTGTAAAACGAGATAAAATGGCTCAATTAGCACAGAACCTATATATTGAGGTTAAAGAAAATTACAATAGGAAGTCAATACATGAAGCAATATTTGCGAATTATACTAGACTTTTAGAAACTCAAAAAAGCTAAATTCGAGCCAAAGAGAATTACCACTATGAAATACTTGGTTACCGGAGCAGCAGGATTTATTGGATATCATGTCTCAAAAGCCTTAATAAAACGTGGCGATGAGGTGGTAGGGTTGGATATCATCAATGCTTACTATGATATTAATTTAAAATATGCTCGATTAATGGATCTGGGGATTCCGAAAGATTCCATTCAAATAGGAAAAGCAGTTCATTCCAATCGATTTGATTCATTTAAATTTATTCAATTGGATTTGAC
>JAHEBE010000358.1 GCA_024642365.1 Algoriphagus sp. | reverse complement strand
CCTCCTTATGGCGGATCATTCGATAGGTGTCAAAGTTTGATTTGGTTGGAACTCCATCTTCAAAAGCCATTTCTCCATAGAACGCATTTCCAATTCCATCTACTATCGCTCCCTCGCCCATGTTTGCTGCTGAATCTGGATTGATTACAATACCACAATCCACTGCGGCAAATACATTTTCAACTACTGGTTGATTGTCTTTGATACTTACTTCAACTACTTCAGCAACGTAAGAATTGTGGCAGAAATAGGCTGAAACTCCCTTATGAATTCCTGAAGCTGTTGTGCCCCAGTTGGACTTTTCTCTGACCAGTTCTAATACTCCTGCATAACGCTTCGGTTCATAGTCATTATTTTCACCCACAGGATTGGTTTCGGCACGCTTGAGAAGTTCGAGTCTGAAATCAATTGGATCTTTGCCCATTTCTTCAGCCAATTCATCCAGGAAGCTTTGTTCAGCTCCTGCGATAAAATTAGATCTTGGAGCTCGGAAAGCACCGATTGTGATATTCGATTCAATCTGCCAGCCTTCTGCTAGGTAGTTGTCTATCGCTCCGGCAGGAAATCTATTTGCATGGATTGGAGACTCAGGGATTCCTCCAGCTTTCACATGAAGTGCTAACAGGTTATTGTTTTCATCCAAAGCGGCGCGGTAAGTAGCGGAATATGCAGGTCTGTAAACCCCAGCAGTCATATCATCCTCACGGGTATAGACCATTTTCACAGGAGCTTGTATCTTTTGCGAAATCAAAGCCGCCTCTGTCATATGATGACTATAAGCTCTTCTTCCAAAACCTCCTCCCATACGGGCCAAGTTGATTTGAATATTTTCCTGAGGTAGCCCAAGGCTGCTTGCAATAGTTTGTCTAATCAGTTCAGGAGCTTGAGTAGGTCCATAAATCACAGCTTTGTCACCCTTCACATCAGCAAAGCAATTCATCGGCTCCATCGTATTGTGAGCCAAAAATGGGGCTGAATAGGTTCGCTCCAATACTTTAGCAGCTTTCTTGAAGGCTCCTTCCGGATCACCGTCTTTCCGCAACACATTTCCTGGCTTGGTAAGATATTCTGCCATTTCCGCTTTATGGGAACTGGTGTTTTCTAATCCTGAGGGAACTTTAATATCCATATTATTCCCACCTCTTCCAGCCATAGCGAAACTTGACTCCGGAGCTTTTTCCCATTCTACTTTGAGGTTTTTCTTTGCTTGCATCACTTCCCAAGTAGAATTACCTACGATGGCAATGATTTCTGGGAAAGTCGTGGTGTCGAAAAAGTTTCGAGCATAGTCGTCTTTGAAAATTTTCACCTCAAAGACATCCTGAATTCCTGACATGGAAGCCACCGAACTCTTATCAAAAGATTTCAATTTCATACCAAATGCAGGTGGATGGACGATAGCGGCATATTTCATCCCCTCGACTTTATGGTCTAAAGCAAACATGGGTTTGCCGGTGACGATCTTTGACCCGTCCACATTCTTTTTGGAATTTCCGATGATTTGAAAATCTTTAATTTCTTTCAAAGTCACCTCAGTGGGAACTTCAAGCGTGGCAGCTAACGAAGCCATTTCTCCAAAGTGTGCTGTTTTATTAGAGGCTTTATGGGAGATTGTCCCTGCTGAAGTCGTGATTTCTCCTGCTGGAACTTTCCAAGTTTGTGCCGCTGCTGTTACCAACATTGCTCGAGCTGTAGCTCCCGCAGTACGGAGTGGGGCCCATCCTTGACGAATACCTTGGCTACCACCCGTGAATTGACGATCAAATCTTTCCGGATAAAAATCTGCCTGCTCTACAAATACATTTTTCCAATCCGTATCCAACTCCTCTGCCAAAATCATAGGCATAGAAGTTTTGACATTGGAGCCAAACTCTGGGTTTGGTGAAAAAAGTGTTACGGCGCCATTTTCGCCTATTTTGATATAGCTATTGAGCTCAAACCATTCTTTGGGCATCGCCAATAGTTCTTCTTTGCTAGTAGGCTTACATCCAGCCAGCCAACTGAAGCTGAGCATCATTCCTCCCCCGGCCAGGGCAGAAACTTTCAAAAACGATCTTCGATCTAATTTGGTGTTTACTGTGGTCATGGTTTAGAGGGATTATAGGTTTTGGGAAGCAGTTTTGATGGCAGATTTGATCCGGGTGTAAGTTCCGCATCTGCAAATGTTACCATTCATGGCATTGTCAATATCTGTATCAGAAGGAGTTGGGTTTTGTGCCAAGAGTGCTGCAGCGCTCATGATTTGACCCGCTTGGCAATAACCGCACTGAGGCACGTCATGCTCTATCCAAGCTTTTTGAACAGGATGATCTCCATTTTCTGACAATCCTTCGATCGTGGTGATCGTGGCATTTTCAGCTGCAGAAATCGGAAGCTGGCATGAACGTACTGCATTGCCATCGAGATGAATAGTACAGGCTCCACATTGAGCGATTCCACAACCGAATTTGGTGCCTACAAGATCCAAATGGTCTCGGAGTACCCAAAGCATAGGAGTAGTTGGATCAGCATCTACCTGCTGAGATTTACCGTTTATGGTGAGATTGAATATGGCCATAGTGTATTTAATTTAGGTTTAAATATAGTGAATTCCTCTGGTGTTGACCTTACGAAATTCAAATTGAAAGCTTTAGAAATCAAGTAACTAAAGCGAAATCGTTATTTTTTAGATACTTCTTAATTGATTTACGAAAGGTTGATCATAAAACCGCTTGCCTGTCGCTTGATATAAAGCATTGGCCAAAGCGGCAAAAACCGGAGGATAGCCGGGCTCTCCCAAACCTGTTGGATCCACTTTGCTTTCCACAAAATAGGTTTCAATGGATTTTGGAGCTTCTTTCATCCGGATCATTCGGTATTGGTCAAAGTTACTTCTATCAGGAATTCCTTCCTCAAACCTCAATTCTCCGAATAGGGCTGTTCCAATTCCATCAACCACACTCCCTTCACAAAGATTTTTAGCGGAATCTGGATTGATTAAAATGCCACAATCTAAGGCCTGAACGACCTTTTCGACTTGGACTTCGCCATTATCCACCTTCAAATCCATCACCTGTGCTGCATAGGAATTGTGACAATAATATGCGGATACTCCTCTGGAAATCCCAGGCATTTCAGTACCCCAGTTGGATTTGCTTTTTACCAAATTCAAAACTT
>JAHEBE010000066.1 GCA_024642365.1 Algoriphagus sp. | reverse complement strand
GATTGTTTACTAAAATAGTCATTCGCACCTCCTATTTCGTGCTTTTTTTAGTTGCATTTGCAGGCCCTTCTATTGGAACTTCCCTCAAAGAAATCAAAGAAGAAGGAAAGGATATCTTCATCGCTGTGGATCTTTCGCAATCCATGAACGCAGTGGATATTGGCCCCAGCCGTCTTCAGCGCATCAAATTTGAATTGAAAAACCTCACTAAAAGTTTTCCATCAGATCGCATTGGTTTAATCATTTTCAGTTCTGAGGCTTTCCTTCAATGTCCGCTGACATTTGATCAAAGTGTCCTTCAACTGTATATCGATGGCCTGAATACCGGTTTGGTGCCAAATTTTGGTACAGATCTTACAAGTCCGCTTCGATTGGCATTGGAGCGATTTGAGAGTGATGAAAGTCAGGAGATAAAATCCAAGTCTATTATTTTAATTTCTGATGGGGAAAATTTTGGTGACGATTTAGAGGATATTGGTTCGAGATTAAATGAGCTTGGAGTAAAAGTCTTTTCATTAGGTATAGGCACAGAATCTGGAAGTTCAATCCCAAGAGGAAATGGTTTGGTAATCGATCCTCAAACTGGAAGACCTGCGCAAACTGTTTTGGATAGAACTCCACTTCAAATTATTGCTGCAGAAACAGATGGCCAATACTTTGAGATTTCTGATGAAGTTCAAGAAGCTGGTAACCTTATTGGTGCCTTGGAGCAAATGGAAGGCGGGGTTACAGGATCTCGTGTGGTTGAGGCGTCTGCCAATAAATACTTCTATTTCTTGCTTGCAGCATTTGCCCTTTCCTTGCTTGATATGATCCTTCCTATTAAAACGATTAAATTATAATCCCATTGAATAAATACTTTCTAACGGTCTTACTTTTATTACCAGCGTCTTGGACTAGGGTTTCGAGGATGAATGCTGCAATAGATTTGGCAGGAGAAAGCTATGCCAAAGCCGAATACGAGCAAGCAATTCAAGATCATTTGGTCCTTTTGGAAGAGTTTGGATACGTAGGGGCTGAATTGGATTTTGATCTTGGTTTGAGTCATCACTATTTTGAAAAAGTAGATGAAGCTCTAGGGTTTTATGATAAAGCTTCTGTTGGAATTGACAAAACACTTTCCTCTTTTGCATTTAACCAGGGAGGCGTGATCCAAGGAAATAAAAAAGAATATGAGGTGGCTTTAAGCAAATTCAAATCAGCATTGATTAAAGATCCTTTGAATGAAGTGGCTCGGCATAATTACGAGCTACTTGCCAGATGGATGCAGCGCGATCAAGAGCGAAAGGATCAAGAACAAAACAAGCCGGAGCCATCAGATTTTGCCAAGCGCAAAAAAGCTGAGGCTGACAGACTTGTAGAGCAATTTAGATTTAAAGATGCTTTGAACCTGATGAATGAGGCTTTGGCACAAGATGAAACTGTTGCAGCCTATCAGGAGTTTATAAAGAGTCTACAAGAAATTACAGAAATCGATGAGCAATAAACTAATTCTAGGAATCAGCTTTTGCCTAATCTTAGGGATTCAGGCTGCTTTTGGACAATCCGCTGGCGATTTTTTCAATAAAGCAGCACGATCTTATGTCAAAACCGAAAAGGATCAAGCACTGAATACAGTGAATGCTGGTCTTGCCAAATACCCTGCTGACACAAAATTGAAAGCTTTAAAAGAAAAACTGGAGCAAGACCAAGAAAACGATCAGGAAAACCAACAGAATCAGGATCAGCAGCAACAAAATCAGGACCAACAGCAGCAAAATCAACAAAGCCAAGGAGAAGAGGGAGAGCAACAAGAGAATCAAGAAAAAGGCGAAAAAACGCAAGAGGATAAGGCAAAAGAGTCTCAAAAAGGTGACCCAACAGAAAAAAGTGAAGATCCTGCAAGTGAAAATGCCAATGATCAGATGGATGCAAATCTAGCCGATCGTCAAAAGGCAATGGAAGAGTTTAAGGAAAAGCTAAAAGCTATGAATTTAACTCCTGAGCAAGCTGCCCAAATCCTAGAAAGCATGAATGCTGCCGAACTTCGTTACATTCAACAGAATAAGAAAAAACCAACAGAACGACCAAAAAGAGGAATTCCAGATTGGTAAAAGAGTAAGACCGAAGCTGGAAGACGGAAGTCGGAAGCTACATTGGTCTCCAATCTTCAGTCTTTAAAATTAAAACCCAAATAAACATGATTAAAGAAGTATATATCGTAGCAGCAGTCCGAACTCCATTGGGAAGCTTTGGAGGAAAGCTATCTGGATTAACAGCCGTAGAACTTGGAAGTACCGCCATCAAAGGAGCAATCGCAAAAGCTGGTATTGACTCCAAAGAAGTCCAAGAAGTATTTATGGGCAATGTGATCTCCGCGAATCTGGGTCAAGCTCCTGCTCGACAGGCAGCTATTGGAGCTGGGATTGGTTATGAGGTTCCTTGTACTACAGTTAATAAAGTCTGTGCATCCGGGATGAAAGCGGTGATGTTTGGTGCACAATCCATCATGCTTGGAATCAATGACGTAGTCGTTGCCGGCGGGATGGAAAGCATGTCAAATGTACCTTTTTACGTTCCTCAAGCTCGTTTTGGATATAAGTATGGAAATGCAGAGTTTGTAGATGGACTCGTAAAAGATGGGCTTTTCGAAGCCTATTATAAATTCCCGATGGGAAATTGTGCGGATAATACCGCAAAAGAAATGAACATCACCCGTGAGGCGCAAGATGCCTATGCTATTCAATCTTACCAGCGCTCGGCTGATGCTTGGGCAAAAGGATTCTTTAAAGATGAAGTGGTGCCTGTGGAAATGAAAGGTCGAAAGGGAGAAGTAATCGTAATCGATGAAGATGAAGAATTTAAAAATGTCATGTTTGACAAAATCCCTTCTTTAAGACCTGTTTTTGATAAAGCAGGAACCGTGACTGCTGCTAATGCCTCAACTATGAATGACGGCGCTTCTGCTTTGGTTTTGGTTTCTAAAGAGAAGGCGGAGGAATTAGGTTTAAAACCTTTGGCAAAAATTAGAGGCTTTGCAGATGCTGCTACAGATCCACTTTGGTTTACAACTGCTCCTGCTTTGGCTATTCCAAAAGCAATCAAACATGCTGGGTTAACTGAATCTGATATTGACTTCTATGAGATCAATGAGGCATTCTCAGCAGTTGCTTTGGCCAATCAGCGTCAGTTGGACCTAGATAATGATAAAATAAACGTATTTGGAGGAGCCGTTTCACTGGGTCATCCACTTGGAGCTTCAGGAGCTAGAATCATCAGCACTTTAAACTCTGTACTTCATCAAAAAGACGGTAAAATTGGAGTAGCCGGAATTTGTAACGGCGGTGGCGGAGCGTCAGCCATTGTACTCGAAAAAATGTAATAAATATTCATATCAAGCCGCATCCTGAATGGTTTGCGGCTTTTTTATTTCTATATGCGCTTAGTCCTACTATTTCTTTTTGTTTTGGTTTCAGGCTTTTTGAAAGCCCAGGACACAATTCGAACCTACTACGATGAAGAGCAGACGCTACTCAAAGAAATTTATTTTAGAGTAAATGGGAAAGCAGAGGGAGAAATAAAACTATTTGATGAGGAAGGGAATTTGGTTTTGATTGGGATTTTAAAAAACAATCAAAGAAATGGCCTCTTTATAGATTTAAGCCCTATTACTGGCGATACGCTTCGAATCACTCCTTTTGAAGCAGATAAGCGCAATGGAAAGGTGATTAGTTTTTATCCTGAAGGAGGAATTGAACAGGAATCTACCTACATCAATAATTCAATCACAGGAGAAGTCATTAGCTATTACCCAGAAGGAACAGTTCAAAACAAAACTGCTTTTTTGAATAACAAACCAAATGGGGCAAGTATTGAATACTATCCATCAGGTACAATCGCTATCAAGCGCAGATTTTTGGATGGTAAAACTGATGGTTTATATGAAGAGTTTGACGAGGATGGAAGATTAAACGCTTCCATTAATTACAAAAACGGAGTGCTGGAAGGTTTGGAAACATATTATTACCCAGACGGGAGTATTCAATCACGCAGAAACTATTCGGACGGCTATCTGGATGGGGTTAATGAATTGAACTATCCAAGTGGAAAACCTGAACGCAGAGGTTTTTATAAAAAGGGAATCCCAGACGGTGAGCTTTTGGAATATCACGAAAATGGAAACTTGAGATCAAAGGCAGTTTTCAAAAAAGGTGCTCCAACTCAGCCGGTCGAAAAGTATTATTCTGACGGTACAATTCGCCAGCGAACCACCCTTAATGCCGCCAATGAAGTCATTCAGGAGGTCAACTTTCACTCAAACGGAGCGATTTATTTTGAGGCAAAATATGTTTTGGGATTAATCCAAGGTGAAGTTAAGCTTTATAGAGAAGATAAATCCTTGGAGGAAATTAGACGCTATGATAAAGGAAAACTTCATGGTAAGCGCGAATTTTTCGATGAAAATGGGACACTGATCAAGACTGATACTTACGAAGAGGGAGATTTGATCAATAAATAAAAACTAAGACAAGGAAAGAAAGGCAAAGCTTTTATATTTTTGCCAAAACGCTTTATTCATGACCAACGCGATAAAAGAAACCCATTTCAACTTTCCAGAACAAATCGGTTTTTACAAAGGAAAAGTAAGGGATGTATATATTTTTGAAAAAGAATTGGTGGTTGTCGCCTCTGATCGGATCTCTGCTTTTGATGTAGTTTTACCAAAACCTATTCCTTTTAAAGGACAAGTTCTGAATCAGATTGCAGCTAAATTTCTAAAAGCGACATCTGATATTGTTCCGAATTGGGTTACTGCAACACCAGATCCAAACGTGACGATTGGAAAGAAATGTGAGCCCTTCAAAGTAGAAATGGTGATTCGTGGTTATTTAGCAGGACATGCCGCTCGCGAATACAAAGCTGGCAAGCGAATACTTTGTGGTGTGGAAATGCCTGAAGGGATGCATGAAAATGATCGCTTTCCAGAGCCCATCATAACTCCTACTACCAAAGCAGATCAAGGACATGATGAGGATATTTCCAGAGAAGCAATTTTATCCAAAGGAATTGTTTCTGAAGCTGATTATATCATTCTAGAAAAATACACGCGTGCGCTATTTCAACGTGGTCAGGAAATGGCTGCTGAAATGGGGTTGATTCTCGTTGATACGAAATACGAATTTGGAAAATATGGTGACCAGATTCTTTTGATAGATGAAATCCACACACCTGATTCTTCACGTTATTTCTATGCGGATGGCTATGAAGAAAATCAAGCGAAAGGACTTCCTCAAAAACAACTTTCAAAAGAATTTGTAAGACAGTGGTTGATCGCCAACGGTTTCCAAGGAAAGGACGGGCAATCCGTTCCTGAAATGACATCTGATATTGTAGAAAGCATTTCTGACCGTTATATTGAACTCTTTGAAAAAATTACTGGTGAATCATTTCAGAAAGCAGATACAGCTACCATAGAATCAAGAATAGAAAAAGCAATCGTAAAACATTTAAATTAATTACCTCAACCGACTATGAAATATACAATTGATAAAAAAGAACAGTATGTCATCTTCACACCGATGGAAGAGAAGTTGGACTCACTGCTTGCACCCGTTTTAAAATCTGAACTTTTGACAATTCATGCAGAAGGGTTTACAAATTTGGTCTTGGACATGAGCCAAGTGAAATATGTGGATTCCTCAGGACTAAGTGCCTTACTTGTAGGTGATCGTGAGTTTGGTCGCAACGGAGGTATATTCCTAATCTCAGGAATTCAAGATCATGTGATGAAACTATTGAAGATCTCCATGCTAGATAAGAAACTGAACCTAGTAGCAAGTCTTGAAGAAGCTAGTGAGGCGATTTTCATGCATGAAATTGAAGGTGGAGAAGATGAGGAGGAAGAAAATTGAGCCCTGACTTTGACGTCACTATACTAGGAAACACTTCATCTATTCCAGTTCATGGAAGAAATCACACTGCTCAAATCGTTCGATTTGGGCAGTTTTGTTTACTACTGGATTGTGGAGAAGGAATGCAGATTCAAGCCCGAAAATACAAAATCAAAGTAGCTCGAATCAGTCATATTTTTATTAGCCACTTGCATGGAGATCATTATTTGGGATTAGTAGGGCTACTTTCAAGTTACAATCTATCCAAGCGTACCAAGGCCTTGACCATCTTTGGACCAAAAGGATTGGATGAAATAATCACCACACATTTCCGATGGAGCGATACTAAATTGGGCTATCCAATCACGTTTGTGCAAACAGATTCCAAAAACATGAATCTCTTGGTCGATGAAAAACTTTTTCAAGTTTACAGTTTTCCTTTACAGCATCGGATTCCAACCACGGGATTTTTGATCCGGGAGAAATACGGCCTAAGAAGTCTCATCAAAGAAAAAATTGAAGGAAAAGAATTAAGTATAGCAGCGATCAAGTCTCTAAGAGCCGGAATCGATTATTATTCACAAGAAGGTGAAATCTTTAAAGTCAAAGAATTTACATATCCACTCCCACCCTTGCGCGCTTATGCATTCTGTTCGGACACCAAATTTGACCCTGGACTAAAAGAATACATTTCAAAAGTAGATTTGCTTTACCATGAATCAACTTTTTTGGAACAAGATCGTGACCGAGCAGAATTAACATTTCACAGTACCGCCAAAGAAGCGGGGCAAATCGCAAAACTTTGTGGAGTTAAAAAGCTTTTATTAGGACATTTCTCTTCGCGATATGCAAATTTAGACCCAATGCTCGCGGAAGCAGAAATTGAATTCAAACCCATTGAAATTAGTGAGGAAGGACAAACCTATCAGATATGAACGCAATTGAAAATTCCAGGAAAAGCAATCTCTTCATCATCCTTTGCAGCATCTTTTTGACCAATGCAATTCTTGCTGAAATTATCGGTGTAAAAATCTTCTCTGCTGAGCAATCTCTAGGCTTTAACCCAGTGAATTGGAATTTCTTTGACACCTACATTCTGGATTTTAACCTGACTGCTGGAGCGGTAATTTGGCCTGTGGTATTCATCACAACTGATATAATCAATGAGTATTTTGGGAAAAAGGGTGTCCGGAAAATCAGTTTTTTGACTGCTGGATTGGTGGGATATGCTTTTCTGGTAATCAGTTTTGTGACTTGGTTGGTTCCTGCAGATTTTTGGCTTGAGGTAAATGCGACTACACCTAGTGGAGAAAGTTTTAATATTAGCTATGCCTTTAACACCATTTTTCGACAAGGCTTAGGGATCATTTTAGGTTCCCTAACAGCTTTTCTTTTGGGTCAATTAATCGATGTTTATGTTTTTCAAAAGTTGCGAGCGATCACAGGAGAAAAGAAAATATGGTTAAGGGCTACAGGATCTACTTTTGTTTCCCAATTCATAGATTCATTTGTGGTTTTAGGCATTGCTTTTTACATTTTCGGAAATTGGAGTTTGAGCCAAGTAATTGCAGTCGGAATAATCAATTACGTGTATAAGTTTACGGTCGCCTTGGCTCTAACTCCGCTACTTTATGTTGCTCATGGTATGATCGATCGGTACTTAGGCAAGGATCTTTCTGATAAAATGATGGACGAAGCAAGTGCGGATAAATCTTTTATTTAAAAATAAGGAGATTGTATAAAATGCCCTTTTCCATGCAAATAATCGATTGCATCGGCGTTTGAAGAGTGTTACAAACCAAATATATTTTGCCAAAATGCCTTTTAAAATGAAGATTATTCTAAAATAATTGAATTTGATTTGCTTAGCAAAATTATTCCTCCTACTTTTGCACCCGTCAATAAGACATAGAACATTTTTCTGTGCCGTGAAATCCTTACTGTCGCTTGTCTGGGATGTCACTTGGAGTACATGGCAAGAAAAGTAAGGAAACATCATGGAAAACACACTCAAGTTCTCTGACTTGGGAATCTCTGCGGAGATCCTAAAGTCTGTGGAAGAGATGGGCTACACCCAACCTTCCCAAATTCAATCAGAAGCTATACCCTTCGTTCTTCAAGGAAGAGATGTCATCGGACAGGCTCAAACTGGAACAGGTAAAACTGCTGCATTTGCTATCCCGATCATCGACTTAGTTGATCCGGATTTCAACAAACCTCAAGCAATCATTCTTTGTCCTACACGTGAACTTGCTGTTCAAGTGGAAGGTGAGATCCAAAAGCTTGCTAAATTCCATCGTCGAATCAACTCTGTTGCGATCTACGGTGGTGAATCAATCGATAGGCAAATCCGAGTTCTTCGTAAAGGAGTTCAAATCGTAGTAGGTACTCCTGGACGAGTTCAGGATCATATCAACCGTGGAACCCTAAAATTAGAAGATGCTGGAATCATCGTACTCGACGAGGCAGATGAGATGCTTGATATGGGTTTTAGAGATGATATCGAGGCAATCCTTCAGGAAATGCCAGCAGAAAGACAGACTGTCTTCTTCTCTGCTACTATGGCAAAACCAATCATGGATTTGACTAGAAAATATCAGACTAATCCTGAGATTATTAAAATTGCCAAAAAAGAATTGACGGTCGATTTGATCGAGCAAGTGTATTACGAGGTGAAAAATTCCTTGAAAATGGACTTGATGGCTCGTTTGATGACTGTAAATAATTATGCGTTAAGCGTGGTATTTTGTAACACCAAGCGTATGACGGATGAAGTAACCGAAACTTTAGGGTCTAAAGGAATTCTTGCAGAAGCATTGCACGGGGATCTTTCACAAGCTCAGCGTGACAAAGTGATGGGGAAATTCAGAAAAGGACTTTGTACTGTATTAGTTGCTACCGACGTTGCCGCAAGAGGAATTGACGTAGACAATGTAGAGGCAGTATTCAATTATGACCTTCCTTTAGACGAAGAATATTATGTACACCGAATCGGAAGAACCGGACGTGCAGGTAAATCAGGAACTGCTATCAACTTCGTGTCTGGAAGAAGAGATGCTATGAAAGTTAGAGATCTGGAGCGATTCACTAAAGCTACGATCAATAAAATGTCTCCTCCTTCGGTTTCAGATTTAATCGAGTTGAAGAAAGCTCAGCTTGTAAAAGATGTAGCTACACAACTAGCTAAATCAGAAGACAATCAAATTTATGAGGCTTCGATCGGTCAAATGCTTTCTGAAGGCATGACACTAGATCAAGTTGCTATCGGTTTGATCAAAATCGTGATGGGAGATTCTGTTAAAGAATTGAGCGAGCAAAATTTCAGCTTGGATTCTTTTGGAGATAGAAGAAGAGAAGGTGGACGTGATAGCAGAGACGGCGGAAGAGATCGTGAGCGTGGAAGTAGATTTGATCGTAATGAGCGCTTCTCTCCTCGAGGAGAAAGAAGTGAGCGTGGTGATCGAAGTGAAAGACCAAGAAGAGAATTTGGAAGTAGAGAAGGCAGAGATAGTGGACCTAGACAAGAAAGAGTTAGAGAGGCAAACATGACTCGTCTATTCTTGAACCTTGGAAAGAAAGACAGAATCCGTCCAAATGATATCGTTGGAGCAATCGCCGGTGAAACTGGAATCTCTGGTAAAAACATTGGTGGAATTGACATCTATGACAACTTCTCTTTTGTAGACGTGCCAACTCGTGATGCTGAGCAGGTAATCAAAGGAATGAAGAACAATACCATTAAAGGTAAAAGTGTAAACATGGAAATTTCCAAAGGGTAATATTTCCAAATCAATAGCTAGAAAAGCGCATTTCTTTAAGAAATGTGCTTTTTTTGTTTTTAATAAACATAGAAAGTCAATGCAGTTATTTTTTCAGGAGAATTGTAAACCACCTACCATCGTCTTTGATCAAGAAGAATCAAAGCACCTAACCAAAGTGCTTCGCAAGAAAAATGGCGATCAAGTGTCCGTTACCAATGGTACAGGAGAGCTTTTTGAATGCCTGATTACCAAAGCTGACCCAAAACAAACCCAACTTTCTGTAATAAAAACAAGCCTTACCCCAGAGGATGAATTTTATATTCACCTAGTTATTGCACCTACAAAAAGCCCTGATCGGATGGAATGGATGATTGAAAAGATTACGGAAATAGGAATCCATGAAATTTCATTGATCCACTCAGCTAACTCAGAGCGATCATTTCTAAAAACAGATCGCCTCCAGAAGAAAATAATTTCTGCCTGCAAGCAAAGCTTAAAGTTTCGAATTCCTAAGCTGAATTCTATTTGTGACTTCGAAGAAATTATTAAAAAATTTAATTCAGCAGATCAGCAAAAATTTATTGCCTACGTAGATGAAAATCATCAAAATCACTTGTTCGATCTTGCTAAGCCAAAAGGGAAATACATTATTTTGATCGGCCCGGAAGGGGATTTTACACCGGAAGAAATTCAATTAGCCATTCAACAAAATTACTTACCCGTCTCATTGGGGAAAAGTAGACTCCGGACAGAAACTGCTGGTTTGGTAGCTGTTGACACCCTTCAACTTGTGAATCGATAATTTTTTTCAGTTTATAGTTCACTGAAGCTTAGCAAAGTATTGCAATTTCATTAATTTAGAGTTTAAGCCAATTTTTACCGTGCCATACAAAGAGCGAGAAATAGAAAAAAAGTATTATTCCATCGGAGAAGTAGCTCAGATGTTCAAAGTCGCACCTTCTTTAATTCGTTATTGGGAAGGCGAATTTGATATCATCAAACCAAAAAAAGACCGAAAAGGAAATCGCAGGTACACTAAGCCAGACATCCAGAAGATCAGATATATTTATCATCTGGTCAAAGAGAAAGGCTATACGCTTCAAGGGGCTCAGGATGTAATCAAATCCGGAAAAGAACAGGGAATCGATAAGGTAGAGGCTGTTCAGAAACTGCAGGAAATCAAAGACTTTTTAATCTCTATCCGTGACCAGTACAACGCCAAATCCCAATCTTGAGGAACTAAAATATTTTATAGCTCTTGCATTAGCCCCTAAAATTGGCCCGGGAATTTTTAAGGCAATCATCGCATACGTCGGTTCAGCCAAAAACTTCTTCTCCTTGCCAAAGGGGAAAATTCTAAAAACTCCTAAAGTCGGAACCAAACTTCTTGAACTTAGAAACCAGGAATTTGAGCTTTTGCGAAAAGCGGAAGAATTGATCAATTCCTGTGAAAAGAACGGCTATCAAATTCTAACATTCCCAAATCCAAATTTCCCCAGCCGTCTCAAAATTCAAGAAGATAGTCCAATTTTATTTTTTGCTAAAGGGGATGGAAATTTAAATTTTGAACGATCAGTAGGAATCGTAGGTACTCGAAGCGCCACAACTTATGGCAAAACTGCAACCCGAAAAATCATTGAAGATTTGGCGATTTATCAGCCAACCATTATTTCCGGTTTGGCCTATGGGATTGATATTGAAGCGCATCGTGCTGCTTTAGCCGTAGGTCTTCCAACCGTTGCAGTGATGGGTTCGCCAATCAATCAAATTTACCCTGCTATCCATCGGAAGACAGCTGAGGCAATTTTAGAATCAGGTATCGTCATGAGTGAATATGCTCCTGGGTCTAAAATGGCTCCTGGGAATTTTCCAGCAAGGAATCGGATTATTGCCAGTCTTTCTGATGCATTAATCGTTGTCGAAGCAGCAGAAAAAGGAGGTGCCTTAATCACAGCTGAGATTGCATATAGTTATGACAAAGATGTTTTTGCTGTACCAGGAAACCTTCAATCCCAATACAGTGAAGGTTGTAATCAATTGATCAAAAAAATGAAAGCAAATATCTACACTGGACCCGGGGATATTGCAGAAGCACTTTATTGGGTGAAGCCAGGCGAAAAATCAAGTAGTCCACCTAAGTTAGATTTGAACAATTTTCAAGGTGAAGATGCTTTGATTTTATCTTTTTTA
>JAHEBE010000357.1 GCA_024642365.1 Algoriphagus sp. | reverse complement strand
CAGAGTCTTGTGGTACGCCTGTAGCACCTTATTCCAGCGGCAGTTTCACGTATACTTATACAAGCTCTGCTTTGACTTTAGTGGGTAAAGGCGCTCATGTTGGCCTTCCTAAAGTAAATAATGCAGGTGAGCTTCCTAACGTGCCAGCTCCAAATCAAATTACTTACACCATTGTAGAGCAAACCAAAGTTGGTGATACTCGAAATATGACTCTTAGAGTTCAAGCAGGAACAGGCGTATGGTGGGATTTCAAATTGACTTCAGGTCCTCCAGCTTCTGCGGCGATTGTTGGCAAATGGAAAGTGGAGCCAGTTGCTGGTTCATTAGCAGTAGGCCCTAGTGCAGGAAGTACGGAGTGGTTTGCAATTTCAGCAGGCGATGTTGCTGCGAGAGCTTGCTTCTATGATGATGTTTACACTTTCAATGCGGACGGTAGCTTTACCATCGATATGGGTACTCAGACTTGGTTAGAAGGATGGCAAGGCGTTGCTGCAGATGGCTGCGGAACTCCTGTCGCACCTCATGATGGCAAAGGGTCTTATACTTACGTTTACAATGGAACTACCTTAAAGCTCGTAGGGAAAGGTGCACATGTGGCTCTTCCTAAAGCAAACAATGCTGGTGAGCTTCCAAACGTAGCTGTTCCAAATGACATCACTTATGACGTTGCTAGCTTCACTCAGTCTGGAACGACTAAGAAAATGACTTTGCACATTCAGGCTGGTTCAGGCGTATGGTGGACTTACAAATTGATTTCTGAATAAATAAATTTTTAATGGCCTGTAAGTAGTTTTACTTACAGGCTTTTTTATGAAAAAGAGGGAAATGATGAAGAGAGAACTCATAAAACTACTTGTAATAGGAAGTATCCTATTTTCCGGATGCTCCTCAGATGCAGATGACAGCCCAATAAATTCGGGTGGTACCGCCACAAAAATCCCTATTCCCAGTTCGGGATTTACTTCCCCAAATTCCTACTCCGGAATGAGCTTGGTATGGGAGGATGATTTCAGCGGAAGCAGCCTAAACACCTCCAATTGGTCTTTCGAAACAGGAAAAGGTCAAAATGGATGGGGAAACAATGAATTGCAGTATTATAAGAAAGAAAATACTTCACTTCAAGATGGAAACTTGATCATCACTGCAAAAAAAGAAGCTTTTGAAGGAAGTGAATATACTTCTTCAAGAATCATCACGCTTAACAAACAGCAATTCCGTTATGGGAGAATTGACATTCGTGCCGCTTTGCCAAGAGGTCAAGGACTTTGGCCAGCTTTGTGGATGCTTGGTACAAATATCTCTTCTGTAGGATGGCCTGCATGTGGTGAAATTGATATCATGGAAATGATCGGTGGCCAAGGGCGAGAGAACACAGTTCATGGTACAGTTCATTGGGAAAGCAATGGTACAAGAGCTCAATATGGTGGAGAAAAGAAGCTGACCAGCGGAACATTGGCCGATCAATTTCATGTATTCTCGATCACTTGGGATGCGACTTCTATTCGTTGGTTTATTGATGATCAACAATATCATGTGATCGATACCACTCCAGCAGAACTTGACGAATTTAGAAGACAATTCTTTTTTGTATTCAACGTAGCCGTAGGAGGTAATTGGCCTGGCTCACCAGACGCCACAACAACATTCCCACAGCATATGATTGTCGATTATGTAAGGGTGTTCCAAAAGAACTCTTAAAATAAAAAAGCCTCAAATGAGGCTTTTTTTTAATTATTCTTTTCCAGAAACTCCTCAATAAGCCGATTCACTTCCTTGGGCTTTTCAATACAGCTACTGTGCCCTGCACCACCAATCATATGAAGTTTGGAGCCTTTGATTCCCATTTGAATGAATTTAGCTTTTTCAGGTTTCGTTGCTACATCTTCATCTCCAACGACGATTAGCGTTGGGCAGGTAATCCTTGAAAGCTCCTGCTCCACACCTTTTCTATGTATTACTCCTTCCACTGCCGCAGTTACTTTTTTGCTGTTTTTCCGAAGTTGAGCTTTCCAATAATTCGCTTCTTCTTTATTCTCAGGATCATTTAGCCAACTTTGCGCAAACATGATCGGCATCACTTGATTTGCGATGAATGGCAAAATACCAAACCACTTCACGATTCCATTCAGGGTTTTGTATTTGGGATGGTTCTCTACAGGCTCCGGATTAGCAGAAGTCTCCAATAGAATTAAAGATTTAATCAATTTTGGATTTCTAGCAGCTAGTCTCATTCCAATAAATCCTCCCATCGAAAGTCCCGCAAAATGAACTGGACCCTCGCAGATTTTTTCGATAAGCATAGCCGCATCTTCCGCTAAAGTATCCATGTCAAAAGGTCCAATAAACTCGCTTTGACCTTGTCCTCGATGATCATAGGCAATGATCCGATAGTTAGTTTTGAAATAATCGACCTGAGCTCTAAACATATGATGAGACCAAAGCAAACCGTGGGAAAAAACCAAGGTCTCTTCCCCAGATCCAGTCTCTTGATAGAAAATTTTGACTCCGTTAACTTCTACTTGCGGCATATTCTAAATTATTTGCTGCTCAAATTACGATTACCAATCTAATCCTGGCTGAACAAGCTTTTCATTTCCTTCAGCTTTGGCTTTATCCACAATAGCTTTTACATCCTCTAATAGTTTTTTGGCATCATAGACAATACCGTCCTTTACGGTGTATTTCACACCACCTACCCGGATCGGTTGGTTGTTTTCATCAAGCCGAATAGCACCTGTTCCATACAAAACCTTTAGGTTTTGAAGGGGATTTTCTTCCAGAATAACGAAGTCAGCTAATTTTCCCACTTCGACAGAGCCGATTTCTTTTTCCATACCAAGTGATTCTGCTCCGAAATAGGTGGCAGATCGGATCACTTCCAAGGGGTGAAAACCGGCCTCTCTGAGTAATTCCAATTCTCGGATATAGGCAAAACCATAGAGTTGATAAATAAAACCAGAATCAGATCCCGCAGTGACTCTACCTCCACGGTTTTTGTATTCATTGACGAAAGTCATCCAAAGTCTATAGTTCTCTTTCCACTGAATCTCCTCCTCCGTGGTCCAATCAAACCAATAGGATCCATGCGACTGACGGCTTGGCTGATAGAATTTCCATAAAGAAGGCAGCGTGTAAGCTTGGTGCCATTCTGCTGTTC
>JAHEBE010000356.1 GCA_024642365.1 Algoriphagus sp. | reverse complement strand
ACTATATCCTCTTCTCTTTTCAAATTCAGCAGGGAATTTAGAAGTCCAGTTCATATGACCAGCCTCATAGCTATCCAAAATCATAAACTCCAAACCTCCAGGGCCAAGTTTTCCCCCGGTCGCACTTTCGTATAAATCCAAATAATGATTGATATATCGGCGAACCGCTTCTTTATCCAATTTATCAACTTCCAAACCGGTGGCCTCCGGTGAAGCAGGGTGGTTTTGTCTTCCAGTCAAAGAATAACCCAATCGAATCACTTTCCATTTACCGGGAGGAACTATCCAGTTTAATTTGCCTTCTGAATTCAGTTTTGAGGTAAGATCAATCACCTGATTCGAAGTAATCACATTATCCTTCGTTGTATTCATTCCAGCTTTTGCCAATTGATAATCTTCAGACCAAGGTGAAAACCCCGCCTTATCCTCTACTTGATCAATTCGTGAGGTAGTATACAATTGAAACTCCGCTACATTCACTCCGTCCGGTTTGAGTTCTCCCATCGGAACTCCTGCCATGGCTAGGAAAAGGTTTGGTTTCGGTTCAAGAGTTTCAAAGCAAATTCTCCAATATTTAGCACTCGTAGGGGCAAAAGAAACCGTATTGAAAGGAACGGTACTCCCTGATACGTTTGCTATGGTTCGAAAATTCACCCCATCGTCACTGACTTTTAAGCTTCTGTTTTCCGGTCCACCATTAAACTCGGCCAAGGCATCCTGAATCGCCCCACCTATTGCCATGGCTGTAAATGTCTGAGGTTCGTTGAATCGGTATTGAATCCACATATCTTCACCAATAGTCGTAGGTGGAAGAAAAGAAGCGGCCTCCAAACTCTCATCCGTCAATTCCAATAAAGTAAACTCGCCTCCACTCGTACTCAGTTGAGGAGCTAATTCGGTAAGTGACTTTTCAGCCATCGAAAATGGAAAAGCGACAACTAGTGCATCGCGGTAAAAAGCCGGAACCTCTCCGATAAAGCTTCCTGAAATCCCTCCGCCTTCAAGTGCAGCATCTTGGTATTTTCCTGTAACAGCTGATGGACTTGGAAGCGTCCCTGAAAACTCTTTTCCCCCCTCAATGATCGTTTCGCTCCAGACGTATTTTTTCATTCCATCTTCTGGCTTCACCCAAGGTCCTCCTGTGACGCTCCAACCCGGAGAACCGGCAATGGCCATTTCTAGGCCTTTTTCGCTAGCCAAATTAGTTGCAAGTTTAAATGCCTCTTTCCAAGCCGGAGTCATGAAAACGAGTTTTTCCTTTACCACCACAGGGGTAAATAAGTTTGCATCAAAATTCTGAAAGCCACCAATCCCTGTTTTTTCCATCCACTCGAGATCTTTTCGAATTCCATCTTGCGTGATATTTCCATTCATCCAGTGCCACCAAACTCTTGGTTTTGCTGCATTTGGGGGAGAAATAAAGTCTTTCTCCAATTGACTGTTGGTTTTTTGCTGCGCAAAAAGTGAAGAGAAAAACAAAAGGATTAAAATACTGAGAAGATACTTTTTCATGGTTGGGCTATTGAATTGTTGATACTTGAAGTTTAACCTTTGAACTTGGCTTTACTGTCCTGCTTAGTGGCTCTATCCCACAGGAAACACCTTGAAAAGTGTCATTTCTTTTCATTTGAAAAAACTTGATGTGTTAAAATGGCTTGGCTACTTCTCCAGTAAAACCTTCAAATTTTGAAGTCCTGTTTGAAAGTCATCTGAGATCATATCCTCCAAACCCATCATAGGAATCATCAAATTCATGGGAAAGGCCATTTTGCCTTCAAAGCCCCAAACTACCTCGGTTTGATTTTGGCCAAGATCTTTGAAAGTCATAAAAGCCTTATCATTTCCTTCAAAAGGTGAAAAGAATCGCAACGCAAAATCAATCCGCTCTCCTTCTTTGATCGCCAAGATTTCCTGCTCTCCATAACCTACGGCAGGATTTTCACTTTTCCAGCCAGATATAAACCCGACAGTCCCATCCTCCCCTTCATAGTAATGCTCCATAGCAGGATCCATCAATTGCCACTTACTATATAGCCCTTGATTCTTTAATAATTTGGTAAAGCCATACACCTCATCAAAGGGTTTATTGATCGTGACCGTCTCTTCAACTTCGTATTGCTTAGGTAATATCAATGCCACAAGTAACAGTAAGAGCACTGATCCGAGGATGATTCCTCCAATGATTTTTAAAACTTTCATAATGCTTGAGTTGGGTGAGTATTGAAGTTAAAAAAATTATATCCCAAATCGATATCCTAAAAATCTAATCGTAGCCAATTCTTGAACCCTCTCCTCTTTTTCAAAAAAAAATAAAATAAAAATGTAAATAAAACTTGACTTTTGTAAAGTCTTATTTACATTTGTAAAGTCAACTTTACAAAAACAAAATGGAAACAATGAAAATCGAACGAAACAAACGGGTAAAAAGGCTTGCTGTCTGGACTTGGACTTGGGTAGCGACTTTAGCAATCGCGACTTTTGGCCCGCAATTTATTTGGGATAACCACACATTCTTGACAGTATTTGCAATAATTGTGAATCTTGCCAATGGAATTCTCATGATCCTCGCTAACCGTGATTTATTCAACCATTTCGATGAATTGGAGAAAAAAGTGCACCTCGAATCCATGGCAATAACGCTGGGACTCACTGTGGTGGTAGGCTTAACCTTCTCCCTTCTTGATCAGAAAGATCTTATTCCATTTGATGCAGAAATTGGAATTCTGGTTGGCTTCATTGGGATTTGCTATATGACTACGCTTTTCATCAATATGCGGAGGTTCAAATGAAAAACCATATTCGAGATTTACGCGTCGCAAAAGGAATGACCCAGGAGGACTTGGCAGAGGTCATAGGCGTATCCCGTCAAACCATCAATGCGATCGAAAAGGAAAAATTTGATCCCAGCTTGCCAACGGCTTTTAAGATGGCACAGCTTTTTGAACTCCCAATTGAGCAGATATTCTTATTTGAAGCATAGAAATTCCTCATTTGGCTTGATGGAAAACAGGAAAAGCGAGGGTATACCCTCGCTTTTCCTGTTTATGCTGATCTTGCTTCTAGAACTTCACCCCAAAAGTCATGTAGAAAGTTCTCCCATCAGCAGGCATGATTCCTGGTCCTGGATACCCTCCCGCCCTTCTGGTGAAATAGCTTTCGTTGGTCAGAT
>JAHEBE010000355.1 GCA_024642365.1 Algoriphagus sp. | reverse complement strand
TTAGCATCTGTAAATACTCCAAGCAAAGTGTGACTTCCACGATTCGCGGTAAAAGCAAGTTGTTTCCCGTCTGGAGAAAATTGCATCCCGTTGACATTTCCTTTGACTTCGAAGAGCTGCTTCGGAGATTCCATATTATGAGGGCCTGCCAACCAAACTTGACCATTCTTTAGAAAGGCTATTTTATTAGGATACCCTAAGCTAAAATTGTCGCCTTCTCCTAGGTCCTCAATCATTCTGGAAAGTAGATCGATTGCATGGATTTCAACTTTGGGTAACTTCGGGAGGTTTTGAGCATTCACAGTGGATGAGGCATTTCCTCCACCATGGTCCCCACCTCGTACAAAAACCAGCCAATCGCCATCTGGAGTAAAGGCCAAACTGCTGATTTCTTGGCCATCGTCTTCTTCATAACCCGTTAGCTTCTCAGGTATGAAATCTGGCGCTTCGGCAAAATAGATATTCCGTTTTCCCTGTTCATTCATCGCCCAAGCAATTTTTTCACCAGTTGGAGAGCTCGTTAATTCAGAAGGAAAACTGAACTTGGCAACTTGCTCCATGGTGAAGGTTTGTGAAATAACCAGCTGAGGAAAAAGGAGAAGTGCGAGAAGAAAACGAAGATTTTTCATATCAATAGCGATCATGGATGTAGTAAAGAACTTTTTGCAACTCGGTTCTCAAGTCCGTGGTGGGGATTTGGTAATTATTCATCATACAAGAGAAATGCAAGATCTTACCGCTTTTGGTAAGGATGTAGCCACTAAGCGCTGTGGTCATGCTGAGTGAGCCTGACTTGGCGTAGATATAAGGAGGTTGGCCTTCATCTGCTTTATACCAGTTTCGAATAGTTCCTGATTCACCACCTGCGGGAAAATAGGCTTTGATTTTTTCCAACGGGACTTCTGTTCTGATTTTGCCTAGCAGGGTGATAATACTTCTAGGTGTAAACATATTTCGTGCAGATAATCCTGAGCCATCGTACCAGATTGGTTTGTCTGGGAGATCTTTCAAGAGATTTTCAGTCGAATAAGCAATGGCATCTGAAGTGCTCAGTCGGTTATTTAATTGATCAGAAACCAAGAGTAATAATTGTTCTGCTAAGAAGTTATCACTGATTTTCATCATTTGTGAATAGATACTATCAGCAGCGGCAGTTTGCAGTTTTGTTGGTTCTGATCGGAGGTAATTTTCATTTTTTACGAGGGTAACTTTCTTATTTAATTCCTCGGAAAGTAAAACAGCCGTAAGTTCAGCAGAGGTCAAAAAAGGAATGTCTGTCTCAAAAGTACCTGTCCATTGATCAGGAACCTGGTAAGAAAATAGGTTTTGATCTTTATATCTGGTGAAATTATAAGCTTTCCAGTTTGTGGTTTTCTCAGCTTTCAAAAGTGGTTTAAACCGAGCAGGGATCACTTCAAAAATTTTATCATCTTCCTTCTTGTCGAAGCGTACTACGTTGCCATAGATCGGGAAAGCTGATCGCTCGGTGGCATAATAGTAGGGATACCAATCCCATGACCATCCCGGACCAAAAGCTTCCACCTGCTCAAAATTGTCCAGCAAATAGAGTTGCTTGGTTTGACTTTTCAGAAATTCCAATGCAACCTGATTTTTGAAATCAGGATGGAGAAAACTTGGATCTCCAGTGCCCCAAAAAATCAAGGAATCCCCTTTTTCGATGTAATTCAAACCATTGACCAAATCGTCACCAAGCAAGGTGTATGCGGTGTAGAACGTAAAGAGTTTGGTATTGGAAGCAGGAATGAAGTATTTATCGGAATTGATATCGACTAAAACCTTTCCTTTTTCAGGATCCAGCAGCATAAAACCCAAGTGGCCTTTGTCAAATACAGCAGAGTTGGTGATGGACTTATTTATTTTTTGTACCGTACAAGAGCTGATCAGGATGATCAATCCAAAGAGTATTTTTTTCATCCGTTTAATATAAAAAATTCTAATGCTTTTGGTGGATGAGCAAGGAAGTAAAAAATTTCTTGAGTAAAAAAAATAGCCACATCATCGGATGTGGCTATTTTTCTATTTTTCAGAACCTAGGATTACTTGGTTACCGTTTTGGTTTCTGTAGTGATCTTCTTTCCATCCTCATATCGGATTTCTTTTTTGATCTCAATTTTTTCAGCCATTGGCTCGCCATGCGTACCTACAGAAATGTGAGGAGCAATAATCAAAGCCACGATAGACATCAATTTGATCAAGATATTCATCGATGGTCCAGATGTATCTTTGAATGGATCTCCAACTGTATCACCAGTAACAGAAGCCTTATGAGGCTCTGATTTCTTGTAATAGATTTCGCCGTCGATTTCAACACCTTTTTCGAATGATTTTTTAGCATTATCCCAAGCACCACCTGCATTGGATTGGAACATTCCCATCAATACACCAGATACAGTCACACCTGCTAATAAACCACCAAGAACCTCAGGGCCGAAAGCAAATCCAACAATAATAGGGGTGATCAAAGCGATTGCTCCTGGAAGTAGCATCTCGCGAAGAGAAGCTCTTGTGGAAATTTCTACACATTTCTCATACTCAGGCTTTGCCTTGTACTCCATGATTCCAGGGATCTCTCTGAACTGGCGTCTCACTTCATTCACCATGTCCATCGCTGCACGTCCTACGGCGGCAATAGCAAGAGAAGAGAAAATAAATGGAATCATACCGCCAACGAATAGACCAGCCAATACATCCGCTTTGTAAATATCAATTGAATCGATTCCGGCGATTCCTACAAATGCTGCAAATAATGCAAGTGAAGTCAATGCAGCCGAAGCGATTGCAAATCCTTTACCTGAAGCGGCAGTAGTATTACCAACTGCATCCAAAATATCAGTTCTTCCTCTAACTTCTTCCGGAAGTTGGCTCATCTCAGCGATACCACCAGCATTATCTGCGATAGGACCGAAGGCATCAATTGCCAACTGCATCGCAGTAGTAGCCATCATACCTGCTGCTGCGATTGCAACTCCATAAAGACCTGCAAACTCATATGCTCCATAAATACCACCTGCCAAAACCAAAGTTGGAAGTACGGTAGATTCCATACCTACTGAAAGTCCACCGATAATATTGGTCGCGTGACCCGTAGCGGATTGCTTAATGATTGACAATACAGGGCGCTTGCCCATTGCGGTATAATATTCAGTGAT
>JAHEBE010000354.1 GCA_024642365.1 Algoriphagus sp. | reverse complement strand
TGGCTTATGATCCTTATTTACCGGCTTTTGAATTTCTGATTCCTAAACTCCTTCAGGCATACGGTGAAAAGGGTGCTTCGCATCCAGACTTGTCAGAGGCGATTGAAGTACTTCAAAATTGGGATTATCGAACCTCCAAAGAATCTGTTTCCATGTCACTAGCACATTTTTATGGGATGAATTTCATGAAGAATCATGGCAATATTAATTACCTGATTCCATTCAATGCCGATAGAGGAACAGCTCCTAATCCAAGTTCAGAAGAAATGCTGGAAACTCTCGCTCAAACCTTGGAGCAGATGAATGCAGACTTTGGAAGCTGGAATACTCCATGGGGAGAGATCAATCGCTTTCAGCGACTATCAGGAGCGATTGATGCCAAGTTTGATGATAATCAACCTTACATCCCGGTTGGACTGGCCTCTGGAACTTGGGGAGCTTTGGCTGCATATGGTGCTCGAGCAACAGAGGATGCCAAGCGGCTCTATGGCTACCGAGGAAACAGCTTTGTGGCTGTGGTAGAATTTGGCGAAAAAGTCAAAGCTAAAAGTATGCTTGCTGGCGGTCAAAGTGCAGATCCTAATTCCCCACATTTCTATGATCAAGCGCAGCGCTATGCCGATGCGAATTTCAAAGATGTTGCCTTTTATAGAGAGGATGTAGAAAAACGGATGAAGGAAAAGTATGTACCGGGGAAGAGGTAGGAGGATATCAGTTTGCAGTCAGCAGTGGAAAGTCGACAGTGCAGGGTCGGCAGAGGGCAGATTTCAGTTTGAAGTCCGTAGTCAACGGTGCCACTGATTTCCAAAAGCGATAGAGGTGGAAACTGTTAACCGATAACAGACAACTGCCATAAGGTCTGAAATAAAAAAACTCCCAAACCGAATCGGCTGGGAGTTTTTGTTTTGGAGCAGATGAGATTAGAAAGGAAGATCCGCTTCCATTTTTTCTTTTTTCTCGGAGCTGCCCATCAGCAGGATTTCATTTACGACGATCTCGGTGATATAGCGCTTGACGCCTTCTTTATCTGTATAGTCTCGATTGCTGATTTTGCCTTCGATGGCGATTTCTGAACCCTTGTCCGTGTACTTGTCTAGGAGCTCAGCATTCTTACCCCAGATGACAAGGTTATGCCAAGTGGTATCGGTGACTTTTTCACCTTTCTGATTTTTGTAGACCTCATTCGTGGCGAGAGATACCTTGCCTAGGGTCTTGCCTCCGTCGAGGGTTTTGATTTCTACTTTGCCACCTAGGCGACCGATTAGCTGAACTTTGTTTCGTAGCGCATTCATAAGCTTGTTTGTTTTGGTTAGAAAATTTGTTTGTTGTTTCCGCTAGAGGAATTGTTGAGCCAAAGGTGGGGGGAGGGTCAAGGGGAATTCGGTTTCTATTCACTTGTTTCCGACTGTAGTCGATTGTTGTCGGATAAGTTTGAAAATCGTGGATTTAAGAGGTTAAATTTTAAAAAATAAAGATTAGGTTTAAGGGAAGGGCAATTTAGAAATAGCTGCTATTGCGGATATATATCTTTGTGTGCCATCAAATAAAAAATAAATACCAATGAAAAAATATTTACCAATTTTAATAATCTTGATAGGTTTTGGTTGTTCAAATTCTTCGACAGAGAATACCAGCCAATTGAATACCGAAAACCCGAAAAGTAATTCAGCAGATTCTACGCAGGTCGTGAAACTTGTTCATGATTTTTTCCAGGCCTTTGATGACAGAGATTTAAAGAAAATGGAAGAACTATTAACACCCACCTCGAAAATAATTCATCATAATGGAGTGGAAACTGACACAAAAGAAATGATGGAAATAATTAGCAATACCAAAAATTGGTATCCGAGAGAGAGAAGTCTAACTAAGTTTGAATACTTCGCTGATTCCAAAATTGCTATTGTGGGTTTACTGAACGAAGTTACTTTCTCTTTGCCAGAAGATAAAAAGGTTTATGAGCCTTATAATGAAACTTGGATTTTTGAGAAGATTGAAAATTCATGGCATCCAACGAGAATTCATTATTCCAAAATTATTCAAGATGAACATTCGGAAGAAGTGGAATAAATTAGATTATCAGCCACTTAGATTAATTGGATATATAAAAAATATACGCCACTGTTGCGTATAGCGACTCATTGACCCACCTCAATCAATAAAATAAATACTCCTCCCAAATGCCCACCTCCATCCAGATTTCAGTTGATTCCCTTCGATTCGATTGTTTGGTGGCAGGGGATAGTACCAATCCTGCTGTGATTTTGCTCCATGGATTTCCGGAGAGTTCCTATATGTGGAGGCGCTTGATGGATGAGCTTGCGACCCAAGGCTATTATTGTATTGCCCCTGATCTTCGTGGTTATAGTCCTCTGGCAACGCCATCTGGCAAAATGGAATATAGCATTGATAAGCTTTCGAATGATGTATTAGGACTAGCCGACACCCTTCCCGGAAAATTTCATTTGATAGGCCACGATTGGGGGGCGGCAATCGGTTGGGACATTGCCTTTCATAATCCCCATCGCCTGATCAGTTATACCGCCCTATCCGTGCCGCATCATCGTGCCTTTGGAAGAGCCTTGCATATCGATGCCGAGCAGCGCAGGAAAAGTCGCTACATGCTTTTTTTCCTCTTGCCTTTCCTTCCGGAAATCATGATTCAATGGAATGATTTTGCCTATTTCAGAAAACTCTGGAAGGAAGCTGACGAAGCTGAACTGGCTCATAACTTGGAAATATTCAGGCGAAAAAAATCTCTGACTGCCGCTTTGAATTATTATCGGGCGAATAAAAAGGCTCTGAAAACTCGAAAAATCGGCGAAATTCAAGTGCCTAGCCTATTGATCTGGGGAAATAAGGATATTGCCATCGGTAAGACTGCTGCGCTTTCCAATGAAAAATACATGCCAGAAGCCTACGAATTCGTGGAAATTGAAGGAGGTCATTGGCTGATTCAATCCAACTATCCTGAAGTAAGAGTGGCTATTTTAAAACAGTTGGAAAGCTATTCGAGCTAATCAAATCAGCTTATCCGAGTTCAATCATCTAATTCCCTTGAGTATGAATTGACTTGCTGAGAGCTCTGATTTAGAAAAAGGCTATTCTTCCAATTTTTTCCCAAGGCAGAATCTCATGAATCTGCCCATTTTCCCTCCGCTCTTGTATTTTTATTTGGGAGATTCG
>JAHEBE010000353.1 GCA_024642365.1 Algoriphagus sp. | reverse complement strand
TTAGAGGCAGTTGCATTCTTCAACACCCAAGGAGCGGATGAAGTTGACTTTCAATTTCACTTTGCTCCTATGCACATGGGGGCAGATTATAAGACTGATTTTCATGACTTATCCACATTTCCAAAGGCCGATGGCTTTACAATTTTACCGAGCTTAATCAAGCCAAAAAGTAGAGGATCTCTTAGTCTGCGATCTTCCAATCCCCTTGATGCCCCGATCATCCAACCCAATTTTCTAACTGAAAAAGAGGACTGGGACACCTTAATTCGAGGGACTCGAAAAGCAATTGATATCCTCCAATCCGCAGCTTTTGGAGCCTACCGAAAATCAATCATCACTCCGCCTCGGTTGACAGATGAAGGGATTATCGATCACATCAAAAAATCTGTCGAGACGATTTACCATCCGGTAGGAACCTGTAAAATGGGTAAGGATGAAATGGCTGTCGTCAATGATCAGCTTCAAGTTTATGGAATCAAAAACCTCCGAATTGCAGATGCATCGATCATGCCGACCATCGTTTCCGGAAATACCAATGCGGCTTGTATCATGATCGGAGAGAAAGCATCCGATTTGATTTTAGGGCAAAGAAACTCCTAATCTTTATCCAATCAATCGAAATCAAATGAAATATGATAATCCACAATAAATCAATAGCTTGATCCTGCACTTGTAAAAGACTCACCTCGCAAACGAACCCATTCCTATGGTCCTATCCCCCAACATTCGGAAAAAACTCTTTACCCTTATTGGCTTTTTATTAGCGTTCAACTTATCAACAGTTGCACAAGTTTCCCAGCAGTATAGAGATTCCCTTGCAAAGCTTAGCAGGGCAGACCATCAGCTGATGATGGAAAGGCTTGGAATCGATTCACTCCGTTCAGGCCCTTCCGGCGATCCAAAATCTCCCAATGCTGCAAATTCGGATGAATCAAAAGCCACACCTTATACAAGTTTGCCAGATCCGCTGATGTTTGCAGATGGCAGCCGAGTAAAGAGTAAAAAGGATTGGGAAAAACGAAGTGCAGAATTGAAAGAACAATTTGCAAGTGAAATCTATGGCAGAATGCCTGAAAATATCCCCGGTGTTACTTGGGAAATTATCGAAGAGAAAGACAGTCTTTTCGGCGAAGTCAACGCACGATTCAAAAAGCTTATCGGGCATGTGGATAACTCAAGCTATCCAGCCATTTCTGTAAAATTAGAATTGTACATGGCTACTCCTTTGGAGGTAAAGAAGGCAGTGCCTGTACTGATGCAATTCAGCTGGATCTGGCCTCCAGGAATGAATCGCCCAAAGCCGGAAGGTCCAACATGGCAAGAACAGCTTTTGGATGCGGGCTGGGGTTTTGCCATGCTGATCCCAACTAGTTTTCAAGCTGACAATGGTGCAGGCCTAAGAGCTGGAATCATTGGCTTGGTCAATAAAGGTGAGCCAAGGAAGTTGGACGATTGGGGAACGCTTCGCGCTTGGGGATGGGGAGCAAGTCGGGCATTGGACTATTTGGAAACTGACCCCGCAGTAGACGCAACAAAAGTTGCCATCGAGGGATTATCGCGCTATGGAAAGGCGGCCTTAGTTGCCATGGTAGATGAACCAAGATTTGCCATCGGGTTTATTGCTTCGTCTGGAGCTGGAGGGACCAAAATCTTTAGACGGGTTTATGGAGAGCAAGTGGAAAACCTTGCTTCTTCTGGAGAATACCATTGGTTTACTCCAAATTTTATCAAGTATGCAGGACCTTTGACACCAATGGACTTACCCGTAGAAGCCCATGAAATGTTGGCGCTTTGTGCACCGAGACCAGTATTTGTCTCAAGTGGAGATCCTTTGGTGGAAGGGCATTGGATCGATGCCGTCGGGATGTTCAAAACTGCAGTCGCAGCAAGTCCCGTGTATGAATTTTTAGGAAAAAAAGGATTAGCAACTGACCAATACCCAGGAACAAATGTAGGACTAATGACTGGAGATTTGGCTTTTAGACAGCATGATGGAGGACATACTGAAGGATCAAACTGGGCTGTTTTTATAGATTTTGCCAAGAAATATGTCATAAAGTAACCTTTTCAAAAAAATCATTTCCCGTTTGTGTTGATTTCAACCGATTTCTATAAAATACCTTCCCAATTTTTGGATGGAGATTCCATTTGACCGATCAATTCCTATAAATTTGGCACTTTCAAAACCAAATTTATGACTGATTTCAAAAACTATAGCGTTCCTTATCCGATCGCAGATACTTATTCCAAACGAGTGGCTTATTTTTCGATGGAGTTTGCCATCCACCAACCATTAAAAATCTACTCCGGAGGTCTCGGCTTCCTTTCAGGATCTCATCTTCGAAGCGCTTTTGAGCTTAAGCAAAACCTCATCGGGATCGGGATTTTATGGAAATATGGCTATTACGATCAAAGTAGAAATCAAGATCAAACCTTAAAACCAGAATGGTACGAGAAAAGCCATTCGTTCTTAAAGGACACAGGAATCAAATTTCAGATTAAAGTCCATGGTGCTCCGGTTTGGGTAAAAGCTTGGTACCTCGCTCCTGAGACATTTAACAGCGCTCCACTTTTCTTGTTGAGTACCGATATACCCGAAAACGATTACCTCAGCCAAACTATCACTCATCGATTGTATGATTCGGATACTGCCGCTAAGGTTGCCCAATTTATGCTGTTGGGATTGGGTGGGGCAAAATTGATTGATGAGCTAAATTTCAATCCGGATGTCTATCACCTGAATGAAGCACATGGCGTGAGTGCTGTGTTTCACTTGATGAAAAAATTTGGTGATAAAGAAGAAGTTTCCAAGCGAGTAGTCTTCACTACTCACACGCCAGAAGAGGCAGGAAACGAAAAGCATGACATATTTCTATGCGAGCGAATGGGGTATTTTAATGGCTATTCAATCCCGGATGTAAAGAAACTAACTGGCATGCGTGGTGATTTATTCAACCACAGCTTAGCGGCACTTCGATTTGCCAGAAAGGCAAATGGCGTCAGTAAGCTCCATGGAGAGGTAAGCCGTGATATGTGGAAAGACTATGAAAACATCCCTGAAATCACGCATGTGACCAACTCCCAGAATTTCAAATATTGGGCAGATAAACAACTCTATCGCTACAGAGCCGCTGATGATGTGGAAAAGTTTGAAGACCGAAAATATTACCTGAAAAAGCGGGC
>JAHEBE010000352.1 GCA_024642365.1 Algoriphagus sp. | reverse complement strand
GCGCTACAATGGAAAGCTCATTTTATAATTTCAAAATGAATGACATCAATGGAAAAGAAGTTGATTTCAATAGCTTTAAAGGCAAAAAAATAATGATTGTGAATGTTGCCTCGAAATGTGGCTATACCAAGCAATATGCTGCCCTTCAAGAATTAAATGAAAAATTTGGAGACAAGATTTTGATCTTAGGTTTCCCAGCAAACAATTTCGGAGGTCAAGAACCAGGCTCAAATGAAGAGATTAAAGAGTTCTGCACCACAGAGTTTGGAGTTACTTTTCCAATGTTTGAGAAGATTTCTGTAAAAGGATTTGACAAGCACCCACTGTACCGTTGGTTATCAGATCCACAAATGAATGGCTGGAATGATAAAGAACCAGGTTGGAATTTTTGTAAATATTTGATTGATGAAAAGGGTGAATTAATTAAATTCCTACCTACATCCGTAACTCCATTGGATGAGGAAATCCTAACATTTGTCGGAGTCTAAGACACTTCCCATTGATTTGAAAGAACAGATAACATCCAAAAAAGAGGCCTGGTTGCACGCAGTCAGGCTTCGTACATTACCTCTTGCCCTAGCGAGTATTTTTGCAGGCTCTTTTTTAGCTGCCAAACTAGGAGTATTTAGACTAGAGATTTTAATTCTAGCTGCATTGACTACCATTTTTCTGCAGATCCTTTCCAACCTATCAAATGATTATGGCGATACTGTCAATGGTGCAGATCACTCAGAAAGAAAAGGCCCAATTAGAGCAGTACAATCTGGTTTAATTTCCCTTTCAGAAATGAAAAAAGCCATGTTCCTCTTCGGTGCACTTTCATTTGTCTCAGGTTTGCTACTGCTATATTTCGCAGTTCAAAATTTCACCTTATTTTTAGTTTTCTTAGGATTGGGATTAGCGGCGATTTGGGCAGCTATCAGCTATACTTCTGGTAAAAATCCATATGGATATTCAGGATTAGGAGATATTTCAGTATTTCTATTTTTTGGTTTGCTGGGGGTTTTTGGGACTTTTTTTCTACACAGTTTAACCTGGAATAGTTCTGCATTTTGGATAGCCTGTGCATTAGGTCTATTTAGCACAGCAGTGCTTAATATCAACAACATTCGAGATATCGATTCAGATTTGATGGCAGGAAAACGTTCAATACCTGTTAGAATAGGTAAAATTGCTGCCATTCGTTACAATTGGTTTTTAATCATTGGCGGAAACATTGGCCTTTTAATTTTTGCATGGTCAAGTAATTCTTGGTCCTCACTCCTAGCTTTTCTTGCCATGCCTTTAATGCTTAGCGTGGGAATAGGTGTAGCAAAAGGAAAAGACTCCAAAGCCATTGATCCATTCCTAAAAAAAATGGCGCTATCCACACTATTATGGACGATCCTTTTTGGAATTGGACTTGTTTACCTTGGCAAAAGCTGACAAAAGTCCTTTTTTTCTTTTCAATTTTAGGGTAATTTGGAGAAACTAAAGACCAATCGTATGACTAAGATCCTCATTCCTTTCGACTTCTCTGAACAAGCGAATCACGCCCTCAATTTTTCTACTTCGGTTGCATCACGACTGGGAAATGTACAGTTAGAAATCCTTCATGTGGTAGAAATACCCTCAAATACCACTGTTGGGACAATGGGGGGCGGAGAATTGATGCCAGACATGGAAAATCAGGTTTTCTTTATCCAACTCATGGATCGAAGAAAAAAACAAATTGAGGAGTTAAAAGAAAAATACAAGTCTACTTCTTACAGCTTCACAGCAAAAATCAAAATAGGAAATGCCTTTAAAAGTATCTCCGATTCGATCAATGAAGAAAACCCAGACTTGGTAGTAATGGGTTCGAAAGGCTCGAGCGGGATGGAAGAAATACTTATTGGTAGTAATACTGAAAAAGTAGTCCGAACAGCTCAGTGTCCTGTGCTGACCATCAAATCCGCTGTGGATTTGGAGGAAATGAATAAAATTGTTTTTGCTAGCGATTTTAGAGAAAACAACGATGAAGTGGCCAGTCGGATCAAAAACTTGCAAGAAATATTGGATGCTGAACTTTATTTTGTTGTAGTCAATACCCCTGGAAATTTTGAAACTAGCCGTGAATCAATCAAACGAATTCGAGCTTTTTCTCATAAATATAACTTTACTAAAGTCACTGCTGAAATCTATAATGCAAGCTCTGAAGAAAGTGGAATTTTAGAATTTGCCGACGACATAAATGCAGATCTAATCGCAATGGCAACACACGGCAGAACTGGTTTTATACATCTGATCACTGGAAGTATTGCAGAAGATGTCGTTAACCATTCAAGTCGGCCGGTTTGGACCTATAAAACAAAATAAAATCAAAAAACCCTGCCTGCTTTTATTAGCAGGCATTTTTATAGCATGTCAAAGAAAAATAACGATTGGAAAAAACGAGATGGCATGGTCTATTCGACCAGCGAGGATTTTGAGTTTCAAACCGATTCTAATGAAGATCAAGAAACATTAGCTCCAAACCAGCAACAGCTCAAAATAATGCTGGATAAAAAAGCAAGAGCAGGAAAGAAAGTCACCTTAATCGCAGGGTTTATGGGAAGCGATATGGAATTAGCCTTGTTGGGAAAACTTCTAAAAAACAAATGCGGCGTAGGTGGCTCAGCTAAAGATGGAGAGATCCTGATCCAAGGAGATCATCGAGATAAGGTCGTTCAAATACTACTCGCTGAAGGCTATAAAGCAAAAAAAGCGGGAGGTTAGTGAATACCAATAAAGACTCCTACCTGCTTTTTCAGCTTCGTTTAGCTCCTTTGCTCCCTTATCTTATTTATGAGGCCTACTCGATTAAAAAGAATGCAAACAAGCCAAAACCTATTGCTGAAGAATTAATTCTTGGAGAAAAACACTCGGAAATTCTCGTAATAGGAGAATCGACGGCAGCCGGAGTCGGTGCAAGCCAAACAAATAAAACTATCGCCGGCTATCTTTTCGAACTATTCGCTCAGGATTATAAATTCCTGAATTTTGGAAAAAACGGGATTCGTGTTGCTGAAGTATTGCCTTTTTTCAAAACCCAACTAAGTAACTACCCACAACGGAAAGAAGGAATTGTAATTTTCCTCGGGGCAAATGATTGCTTTCAAATATCAAGTCCCAAAACTTTTTCAAAGTCCCTTCAAACTTTAATTGATTCACTTGAAGAAGCATTTCAGCCA
>JAHEBE010000065.1 GCA_024642365.1 Algoriphagus sp. | reverse complement strand
CCAGATATCAATTTAGGAAATGATAGCTGGCCTCAGGAAGTTTACAAAGACTAAAATGAAAATGGCTCGAGATTTCTCGAGCCATTTTTTATGGTATTACTCAGGTTCAAAAATCATCGTTGAGTTCCAGCCAATTCCCATCTGGATCTTGGATATAAATCTGCCGGATTCCGTCTACACGTATTGTGACTTTACTTTTCTCCCCCTGCCAGCTTTCAAAATGGTAGTTCGTATCTTTTAGTGTTTTGATGAATGAATCCATATCTGCCATACTAAAACATAAATGATTGACTTTTGAGATTTCGGTGGGAGTATTTGGCGCTTCGATGAGGTGTAAGGCAGCGCCACCACCGATATCGTACCAAGCATGTAGGCCATCTTTGAAGGGTTCTTCTATTGCTTTTAGTCCAACAATGTTCTCGTAAAAATCCATGCTCGGCTTTAGTTTGCTCACATGAACGGCAATATGATTGACCTTGATTTGTGCAAAAGTGCTCATGCTGATCCCAATCAAGAATAAGGTTAAAATAGTCTTCATAGGTTTTAGGGTTTAGATTGATTTATTAATGTTAGCTTTTTTAGCCTGATATTGAAAGTATTGAGTATATAAAAAAAGGAGCAAATCATATGACTTGCTCCTCTCAAATTTCAACTTTTGAGTTTATTTATTGCTTGCTGATAAATCTGTAGCTAACGCAATTCGCTCTGCCTCGCCAAACAAATTCATCGCTTGAAGATATACTTCATTGATATCATTGATGACCTTGTAGAAAGCATTATCATCATAAATTTGTCTTCCAAGATGTGCCTTCATTAATACACGAAGGTAATCTTTCGATTTATTGAAGTCTTTGGCGTCCAGCTCTACTTTATTTTTCTTTCCATATTCGGTTAGCTTATTCAGCATTTCGTCACTTACAGTGAAGGTCTTGTAATATTCCTCCAGCGACATGTCTTCAAACATAGCTTTGTTTTCATTGACATAATCTAGAATGTATTCCCGCGAAGCATCTGAATTGAATAATCTACTTACATAAGCGCTATTCATTGTAGTATCCAAGGCAACAAAATAATCTGGCATAATGCCACCACCACCGTAGACTGTTCGACCTTTCATCGTCTGAAACTTCAAGCTATCATTGAATTTGATGCTATCAGCAGAGAAAAATTCGCCATGCTCATAGCGTTTGATCCAATCGTTTTCGTAAGCTTCATAATTTGCGCCATAAGGTTTCTGGATAGATCGACCAGATGGTGTATAATACCTCGCAATCGTTAACCGCAATTCTGCCCCATCAGAAAGATCAATTGGCATTTGAACCAAACCTTTTCCAAAAGATCTTCTTCCCACGATCAGACCTCGGTCATTATCTTGGATTGCACCTGCAAGAATCTCAGAAGCTGAAGCAGAACCTTCATTCACAAGGATGATTACAGGTTGATTCTCAAAAGCACCTTGACGAAACGCTTCCACTTTTTGATTGTATTGCGGCACTTTTCCTTCTTGGGAAACAATCATAGCTTTTCCAGCTAGTAACTCATCAGCCATGTTGATCGCCGCTCCCATGTAGCCCCCTGGGTTTCCTTGGAGATCTATGATCAATTTTTTCATGCCTTGTGCTTTCAAATCATTGATTGACTTCGCAAACTCTTCGTAAGTCGTAGCAGCAAATCGAGTGACTTTGATATAGCCTACCTCGTTGTTGACCATATAAGAAGCATTGATGCTATACTGTGGGATTTTGTCCCGAGTGATCTCATAGCGAATCAATTCCTTTTGATTTTTACGCTTGATATCCACATTTACTTTAGATCCTTTTGGTCCTCGAAGGTGTTCGAATACATCTCGGTTGGTGATCCCAACTCCGGCGACAACTTCATCATCGACTGCAATAATCTGATCACCTGACTGAATCCCTAGAGCTTCAGAAGGCCCGCCAGTCAATGGAGCTACGACATAGATAGTGTCTCTAATGATTCCAAACTCAACCCCAATTCCGTCAAATTCCCCGTCCAATTGAGACTGGGCTAGCGAAGCGTCTTTTGCAGGGATATAGCTGGAGTGAGGGTCTAAATTTTCGAGCATTTTGGTAATGCCGTACTCTACCAATTCATTGGTATTGACACTATCTACATAGTCTCGATTGATATATGTCATGATCTCTTGGAGTCGATACATAGCTGCTCGAAGATCATTCTGGTTACTTTTTGGTTCTGCAAAAGTGGCACCTATCCAGATGCCAGCAGAAATCGCCAAGGCTAAAATAATTGGAAGGCGGATTTGAGATTTGGTGTTTTTCTTATCGCTCACGACTTTTCTAATTCTATTGGAATTCAAATTTGAATAAATACTAAACTACACTAAAAGGCAATTGGTTAAAAATGACTTTTTATAAAGCTAGCAAATGTTTGTACGTATGGGAAACACATTGAGTCAATTAATTGTCCTTTTTTATGTTAAAAAAAATTATTTTTGTCCATGCGTTCTCCCCAAGAATTTCAAAAAGCACTTGTAGAAGATTTAGTTTCTGAAAACTATGTATTCGCTTCTGTGCTCCATTATTTTGGAATTTCTTTTTATCAATATCCAGCTCAATCCATGGAAGAGGTTTGCAAAAAGCATAAAGTACATGCTCGACAGCTGATTTCTGAGCTAGAAGCTTGGGCGATTCGTACCGAGCCATCTTCTGAGGATTTGTTTCTTAACCCTATCGAAGTTTTAGTCGCATATCTGAAAAAGAAGCATTACTATTTTGTTCGTCAGGAATTACCTTTTCTATCGAATTTAATCTCAGGGATTAGCGGAGAACCTGGGTTCGGCTTGTTAATTGCCGATCTTAGAATAATGTTCCCACTTTTTGTAGAGGACTTTATCCACCATATTCACGAAGAAGAGAGCCGACTCTTTAAGCGGATTGAATTACTGCAGGACATAGAAGAGGGGCTGTTTTCAATTACAGATGCTTTGACCATTCTCGAGCAAGATCCTATCGTGACACTTGCAGAGCATCATGAAATTCATGACGATGAAATGGAAGGTATTCGGAAATTGACATCCAATTATGAATTAGATGCGAATGCTCCTTTAGAGATGAAAGTACTTTATCATGAACTTCAAAATTTTGAGACCGAACTCCGAGTCCATGCAAAAATTGAAGATGAATTGCTTTTTCCAAAAGCTGTAGAACTTGAGCGGGAAGTTTTAAGGCAAATCCGAAAAAAAATCCAGACCAACTGATGCCAAGAATACTAGCGATTGACTTGGGAACCAAAAGAACTGGACTGGCTGTTACTGATTCGTTAAAAATGTTAGCAAATCCTCTGGAAACAATCGAGACCGGAAAATTGCTGGAGTATATAAAAACTTATTGTGCCAAAGAGGAGGTAGACACATTAGTACTTGGCTACCCCACTCGGCTAGATGGCTCTTCAAATGAAATGACTCCCAGAGTGATCTCCATGAAGGACCGCTTGGAAAAAGAGTTTCCTGATAAAAAAATTGCGCTTATCGATGAGCGTTTTACTTCCAAAATGGCCATGCAAAGCATGATTGCAATGGGTAGTAAAAAGAAAGACAGAAAAGAGAAGGCAGGTAATTTGGATAAAGTTAGCGCTGCCATTATCCTACAATCCTATTTAGATAGACAATGATTTACCCGATAGTTGCTTATGGCAACCCGATTTTAAAGAAAGAAGCAGAAGAAATTAAGGAAGGCACAAACTTGGATGCCTTAATTCAGGATATGTATGCCACGATGGATTTTGCTAACGGTGTAGGATTAGCTGCCCCGCAGATCAATCAAGGAGTTCGGCTATTCGTAATTGACAGTTCTTTGATGCTTGATGAAGATGATGCGGAAAAAGGAATTCGTCGGGTATTTATCAATCCGATCATCCTAGATGAATATGGAGATGATTACAGTTTTGAGGAGGGATGCTTGAGTATCCCAGAAGTTCGAGCTGAAATTATTCGTCCTGAAACTCTTACCATTGAATATTTTGATGAGAATTGGAATCTGAAGGAAGAGGAATTTTCAGGAATGACTGCACGAGTAATCCAGCATGAATACGATCACCTGGAAGGAATTTTATTTGTGGATTACCTCAAAGGACTAAAAAAGCGTTTGGTGCAGTCCAAATTAATAGATGTAAGTAAAGGTAAAATATCCACTGATTATCGAATGATCTACCCACTTCGATGAAATGAGCAAAGCCCCAGAATTACGAATTGCTTTGGTACAAACGGATCTTTATTGGAAGGATAAGGTTGCTAACCTGGCGATGCTGGAAGAGAAAATCTGGGAAATAGAGGGAGAAATTGATTTGCTGATTTTACCAGAAATGTTTCCAACAGGATTTTCCATGGATGCGGCAGAGCTTGCTGAACCAATAAATCTTACAGTGACCAAATGGATGAAGCAGATCGCGTCCCAACTCAACGCAACTGTTACTGGAAGTGTGATAATTTCAGAAAATCAACAGTTTTTTAATCGACTTCTTTGGGTCAGCCCAACAGGTGATTTAAGTTGGTACGATAAAAGGCATTTGTTTCGGATGGCTTCAGAGGAGAAGGTTTTTTCGGCTGGGGAAAAACTCCCAATCTTTGACCTCAAAGGCTGGAAAATTTGCCCTCAAATTTGCTACGATTTGCGATTTCCTGTTTGGTCCAGAAATAACTCCCACAAAGGGGAATTGGAATATGATGTGATTTTTTATGTTGCTTCATGGCCTGCCGCACGTGTTTCGGCATGGGATGCCTTGCTCCCTGCGAGAGCCATCGAAAACCTGAGCTACTCCGTGGGGGTCAATCGCGTAGGAGAGGATGGAAATGCGATTAGCTACGTCGGGCATTCGGCCGTTTATGACTTCAAAGGAAGTCGAATTCTTGATTTAGGTGAATCTGAAACTATCCAACAGGTGAAGTTGGATGCCTCTCAATTGGCTGCTTATCGCGAAAAATTCCCAGCTTGGCTTGATTCTGACTCCTTTCAGATTCTATAAAGCATTTTTATGATATCCATGCCACCTACAAAATTTGGGATTTGTAGCTGTGATATTTTCCGTATTTTAGCCCGGAATTTTAGCCTAATTAGGTAATTCGCCCAGGAAGAAAAGAATTCAATAAAAGAATCACTTGATAAGACCTTTGTCTTTTTAGATTTAATACAATTATGAGTAATCAAACTCCAAAAATCCTTTACACGCTGACTGATGAGGCGCCAGCGCTCGCTACGTATTCCCTTTTGCCGATCGTGCAGGCATTTACGAGCTCCGCAGGAGTACAAGTAGAAACCAGAGATATTTCCCTTTCAGGAAGAATTTTAGCAAACTTTTCTTCATTCCTAAAACCGGAACAACAAGTACCTGATTCCTTATCAGAACTTGGGAAAATAGCCACTACTCCAGAAGCTAACATTATTAAGCTTCCAAATATATCTGCATCAGTCCCACAATTGAAAGCAGCAATTAAGGAATTGCAAGCTCAAGGATATGCTATTCCTGATTATTCCGAGGAACCTCGAGATGAAAAGGAAAAAGCATCAAAGGCGATCTATGATAAAATAAAAGGCTCAGCAGTAAACCCAGTCCTTCGTGAAGGTAATTCGGACAGAAGAGCTCCTTTGGCGGTGAAAGCTTATGCAAAGAAGCATCCGCACTCTATGGGTAAGTGGTCTGCAGATTCAAAGACGAATGTGGCAAGTATGACTGAGGGTGATTTTTATGGAAGTGAAAATTCCTATGTCGCGAATAAAGAAATGACCGTGTCGGTTGAATTGACTGGTTATGATCGTAAAACCACTACGTTAAAGTCTGGCATTAAATTGCTTCCTGGAGAAATTATTGACGTAGCTACATTAAGCGTTTCAGAATTGAAAGCATTCTTGCAACAAGCAAAAGAAGAAGCTAAATCCCAGGGAATTCTTTTTTCAATTCACTTGAAAGCGACCATGATGAAAGTGTCTGATCCGATTATATTCGGTCATGCAGTTCGTGTGTTTTTTGAGCCCGTTTTCACTAAGTACGAGGTGATCTTAAATCAATTGGGAGTGGATTTGAATAATGGATTCGGAGATCTTTTAGGTTCGATTGACCGATTGCCAGTAGATATTAAGCAGGAGATTTTGGCGGATATTGAGGCATGCTATGCTGATGGGCCAGAATTAGCAATGGTGAATTCAGACAAGGGAATCACCAATCTTCATGTGCCAAGTGATGTGATTATCGATGCTTCCATGCCGGCGATGATTCGAACATCCGGAAAAATGTGGGATAAAGCAGGAAAGCTTCAAGATACTTTGGCAGTGATCCCAGACCGTTCGTATGCTGGGGTTTATCAGGCGACCATCAATTTTTGTAAAGCACATGGCGCATTTGATCCGACCACGATGGGAACTGTTCCAAATGTCGGTTTGATGGCGCAGAAGGCGGAAGAATATGGCTCTCATGACAAGACATTTGAAATTGCAGAAAGTGGCACAGTCGAAGTAGTCGGAGAAGATGGTCGAGTACTGATTAGTCATGAGGTGAAAGCGGGAGATATCTGGAGAATGTGCCAGACAAAAGATGCGCCGATTCAGGATTGGGTAAAACTTGCCGTAACTCGTGCCAGATTATCCAAAACACCTGCAGTATTTTGGTTAGATCCAGCCCGTGCTCATGATTCAGAATTGATCAAAAAAGTTGAAACCTATTTATTAGATCACGATACAAAAGGGTTAGAAATTCATATCATGTCTCCAGTGGAGGCGACTAATTTTTCCCTTGCAAGAATCAAAGAAGGATTGGATACCATTTCTGTGACGGGGAATGTGTTGAGAGATTACCTTACTGATTTATTCCCAATCTTGGAGGTTGGGACGAGCGCGAAGATGCTTTCTATCGTTCCTTTGATGAACGGAGGGGGATTATTTGAAACGGGCGCCGGAGGATCTGCCCCAAAGCATGTGGAGCAATTTGTAGAAGAAGGCCATTTGAGATGGGATTCGTTAGGGGAGTTTTTGGCTTTGGCGGTTTCATTGGAGCATTTGGGTCAAACCTTTTCTAATGATAAAGCAATGCTTCTTGCTGAAACTTTAGATGCTGCCACTGGCAAATGGCTTGAGAACGATAAGTCTCCTGCTCGAGTAGTAGGTAAATTGGATAATCGAGGAGGTCATTTTTACCTTGCCCTTTACTGGGCTGAGGCTTTAGCCGCCCAGTCTAAAGATGCAGGTTTAAAGGCTCGATTTACCGAATTAGCAAAATCACTTGCAGCCAATGAAGATAAAATTGTTGGGGAATTGAATGGGTCCCAAGGGAAACCAGTCTCCATTGGAGGTTATTATAAACCTGATGTCAAGCTGACTTCGATCGCAATGCGGCCTAGTCAAACGCTCAACGAAATTATTGATTCAATCTAAATAGTAAGCCCTGAAGTAATTCAGGGCTTTTTTTATCCTTCTTCGAAATCCACTTTGTTCTCTCTCAAAAATTCTTTGATAACTGAAACGTGGATGCATTCACCTAAATGGATAAATGCATAGTCATTTACTTTTTTGGATTTTCCGTGAGCAATAATTGCTTTTTCTTCGATATCAAAACCTAGATGAAGGTGTTTGGTACGGCTTTGCATCCCACATATTTTTCCCTCTGAATCAAATAGTGGCCCACCACTTTGTCCTCTGAGTCCCGGGGTACTCAATTCCATTCCGTAGATTTTCCCTTCTTTATCTCCTAAGAAACGGGTCAACATGCCATCCATTGGAAATCTCGGGGATCGGGGATTTCCTGTGGGAGACCATTGTAATACTTGGGCCTGTTGGTTTAATTCAAAGTTGGTGAATTCTGGAAAAGGGAAGCCTAGCCTACAAAGCATGGTTCCTGGTTGAATTTCATGATCTTCTTTCTTGAAAATAGGGGTCGATCCAAAAATCGTTTTTTCAAACCCCTCGAACTTGATCAGAGCTAGATCATAAATTGGATGTAGGTGGAATTTCAAATTGCTGATTTTATCCACACAATCCACAAATGTGATACGCATCTCTGAAGTTTGGCTGGAATCGAGGCCTAGCTTTTTTGCCAAACTAGTTATTTGTCCGCCACTTAGACCTTTGGATTGAGTTTGAAAATTAGCATACCGGTGATTGATTTGATCAGCTTGTGTGATCCACTGAGCCACATGTTTACAAGTCAGCGCATAGCCTTCTTTGTTGACAAAGAAAAGTGTAGCAGCTCCTTTTTGGACTTCTTTACTTCCAAAGTTTCTTGAGATAGAGTGGATAGCCCGGGTAAAACCTGCTACTTTTTCAATGGCTTGGACAAACATAGATATAAGAGTTTTATGGTTTTTAATTTAAAGAATTCTATTTGAAAGCTTGACTTTCAAATAGAATAGAAAAATTTTTCAATTCGAAATCGATTGAATTGGCTGGGATCGGGAGTCGCACTGCTATTGGCTGGAGATAGTTTGGGCTAGCCAAAAAATTGTAATAACTTAGCTACCACGCAGGAATTTTTAGCTAACAAAGCAGAAACCTGAGGTAGTTTTTAGAATCAAACCTATACGTTAATCAATAATAAAATGAGCAAAATTAAAGTTGGAATCAACGGTTTCGGAAGAATCGGCCGTTTAGCATTCAGAGTAACCCAAGAGCGAAGTGATATTCAAGTAGTCGCAATCAACGATTTGATTGACGTCGATTACATGGCCTACATGTTGAAATATGATTCGACTCACGGGATCTTCAAAGGTACTGTCGAAGTGAAGGATGGTAATCTAATCGTGAATGGAAATACAATTCGAGTTACAGCTGAAAAAAGCCCGGCGAATCTGAAGTGGGGTGAAGTAGGAGCTGAATATGTAATTGAGTCTACTGGTATTTTCTTGACAAAAGAGACTGCGCAAGGCCATATCGATGCTGGAGCTAAGAAGGTAATTATGTCAGCTCCATCTAAAGATGATACTCCAATGTTTGTAATGGGCGTGAATGAAGGTTCATATACACCAGATATGGTATTTGTTTCAAACGCTTCGTGTACTACTAACTGCCTTGCTCCAATAGCAAAAGTATTGAATGATAACTGGGGAATCGAAGAGGGATTGATGACGACAGTACACGCTACAACTGCTACTCAAAAGACAGTAGATGGACCATCTGCCAAGGACTGGAGAGGTGGAAGAGGGGCTGCTCAAAATATTATCCCTTCATCTACTGGTGCTGCAAAAGCAGTGGGCAAAGTAATTCCTGAATTGAATGGTAAACTAACAGGTATGGCGTTTAGAGTACCAACTCCAGACGTTTCTGTGGTTGATTTGACGGTAAGATTGAAAAAGCCAGCTACCTATGCAGAAGTTTGTGCAAAGATGAAAGAGGCTTCAGAAACTACCATGAAGGGAGTTCTTGGATATACTGAAGATGCTGTAGTTTCCACGGATTTCCTTGGAGATGCAAGGACTTCAATCTTCGATGCAGAAGCTGGAATTCAACTTTCTGATACCTTCCTAAAGGTTGTGTCTTGGTATGATAACGAGTGGGGATATTCTAATAAAGTAGTGGATCTTCTCAGCTATATTGCTAGCAAATAATAGAAAGGCCGATTTTTAATCGGCCTTTTTTTTTAACCATTTTTAGTAAGCCAAGTTATAGACAAAAAGAGCGTACTATGTATATCCCATTTTTCCCTTTGAAGCTTGTTGCTTTTCCTGATGAAGCACTTAATCTTCATATTTTTGAGCCTCGCTATAGGGAATTATTTGCGGATATCGAAAATGCCACTGAGACATTCGGGGTGGTTACATATATCGATAAAATATCAGGGTTTGGCACCTTAATGCGTCTTGATCAGGTGTACAAACGCTATGAGGATGGCCGAATGGATATCAAGACCATCGGACTTCAGCCTTTCCGCATTTTGTCTTTTGACAATCCTAGCCCCGGAAAAACATACTCAGGAGGGGAAGTTGAATTTCTTGTAAATGAGCCAGAAGTGGAGCGGTTCCTACATCAGGAATTTATTTTCTACCTCCGGGAGATGCTCTATTTGCTAAAGTTTGAACCTGATTTTAATCCCAATGAAACCAACTCATTTTCATTTGCTCATAAGGTCGGCCTGAGTCTTGAAGAGGAGCTTGAACTATTGAAGATGACTTCTGAAAATGACCGAACACGATTTATGATCAATCATTTTAAGCGGATGATACCGGTCCTAAAAGCTGCAGAATTAGCACGATTAAAAATCAGTCAAAATGGTCATTTTAAACATTTGGACCCTTTGGATTTTTAATCGTTTAGTGATTTTGATATTCGTTGTACACGGATCAAGTCGTCAGTTCCTTGCAATATTTTATTTCTTAAAATTGGGTTGAAATCTGGGTTTTCACTCAAAAATCTATTGACGATTTCCTCGGCTTCCTTTGAGGTATATTGACCAATTGTCGCAGTAATCCACCTTTTTGGGAAGAAAATATCACCAGTTTTTTGAATTTCACTTAAAAGAGATAATGAAAGTGGGGCAAGTTTTAAGCTGGAATCTTGACGTAAAGGGTGATGAATAAACTCACAAGCTGCTAAAACCCAAGATTCTTTTTCGCGGTTTTCTGCCATTTCAAAGGATTCGAATAACAGATTTCGTTCTGCTTCATTTTGAGATAGGGAAGGAAGCAAATAATCAAATCTTGCCAATTTATCTGGGTTAGAGATTCTAGTTCTTTCCTCAACAAGGATTTTATCGATCTCCGGATGGCCAAACAAGGCCAAGGTCATCGCCAGATTGGTATAATCATCGGGGTTTAATTTCAGGTTTTCAATTTGAAGTTTCTTGTTCCAAATTTCATGTAATTTGTTTCTTCCGGCTTCTGAATAAGCGATTTCACTAAAAAGTGCGAATAAGCTTTTTTTGATGTTTGGAGAAAGATTGGATTGAAGTAGTTCCCAAATTTGCGTCTCGAAATTTAATTGATTTGACGCTCTGGACTCTTCACTGAGGAAAGTCCAAAACAATTTGCTTGACTGGCTCACTAAAAGCCTCATCAGGATTTCATTTTTTTCAGTTGCAATTCCTTGACGAATTAGCTTTAGTGCCTGTTCGGCTGATGCATTTCCAATAAGCGTATTTTCAAATAAATTAATAAAGCTATGCGCTCGCATGACTTCATTTGTAAGGTTAGGGTACAACTCGGCTGATTTGAGATCCATAGGAAAGACACCATAACCTAGGCCATTGGAATTGTATAGGATTGCTAATGGTTTCGTCAGTCCAATTGCTTCAGAAATGGATTGAGTTTCATTTTGCAAGGACACGGGAATTGTTTGAAGACGATCCCCGTAGACCAAGGTGATGTCAAAAAGCTGAGGCCATATTTTCTGTGTTCCATCTTCTGCCCGCTGAGAAATTGAAAAATCAGATATTTTCCCACTTTTATCGTAGGTAATTATTTCCGTGATGATTGGCCTGCTTGATTGATTTACCCAGACATCACTCCATTTTGCTAAATCTATCGGAGTTTCTTTATCCAAAATTTCCACGAGGTCATTCCAATTCGCATTTCCATTGGCATATTTTTTTATGTACGATTGAATTCCTTTTTGAAATTCATTTTCGCCCATTGCAGTTTCTAACTGCCTCATCATGATAGGTGCCTTATTGTATATAATACTCCCGTAAAGAGAGCCGGCATCCTTAAGGTTTGGCAATGTTTGTCTGATCGGATTGGTACCTAAAGTCCTGTCTTCTGAATAAGCAGCAGGGTAATTGGAAGTCAAAAAGGAGAGCTCATGATTAATTTTAGGATAATTAGGGTTGACGATTTTACTAGCCATAAACCCAGCAAATACTTCCTTCATCCAGACATCATTGAACCATTCAATCGAAACCAAATCCCCAAACCACATATGAGCAGTTTCATGACCAATTAATTTGGCTCTGCTAAGAAGCTCCGTATCTGTAGCATTTGCATCCAAAAACAAAGCAGATTCCCGGTACTGAA
>JAHEBE010000351.1 GCA_024642365.1 Algoriphagus sp. | reverse complement strand
CTCCTCATCTCAGGATCTATTGCGAATCGATCTAAGTGGAATATTAGCTATGGTTTATTGACTCCAGTAAGTTTTAAATTCAGCGGAAATGCCCGTATTGCTGGAGACTATGAGCTAATTGATGATACTGAAAGCCCTGGAAATGAAGAGCTAGTTGCGGAATCTACCATTAACACCAATGTCCAAGAAACTACCTTGACCCTTGGGATTGGTCGTAAATTAAAACCCAATCTTGGATTCGGATTAAGCTTGATCAACACCTTACGATCAGTCAATTACGATTACCGGTTTTCTGCCCGAACACTCATTAATTCCACTCCCCCCCCCATATTGGTAAGCAGGAATCAAAATCAATATGTGAATTATTTCAATGTCAGAACGGCATTGAAGATGGGTCTCAATTACCAAGGTGATGGCTATGGCTTAGGTTTGACTTTAACAAGTCCAGGACTGAGGCTAATGGGGAATGGCACGGTCGCTGAAGACATCACACTTTCCAATATCAAGTTTAATGGCATCCGTAGATCAGCCTATGCCTCTGACCGACAGGAAAAATTAAAATCTACCTATAAATCTCCTTTCGAAATTGGAATTGGCTTTCATAAAGAATTCAACCAATCTTCGATAAGTCTTAACTTAACTCACTTTGGAGGCTACGATCCTTATTTGATTATCAAAGCAGAACCAGGAACATTCATTCGACCTACTTCAATCGGCAGCGATCTCGGAAGCGATAAATTTCTAAACTTGGAAACAGGTATGAAATCGGTTACAAATTTTGCCATCGGTTATCAAAAGATACTCAATTCAAATGTTTCACTGATGGGTAGTTTTCGCTCCGATTTCTCCTATTTCAACAGTGAGTCCTTGGAGCAAGGTCAACTTACTACAGAATTCAGCCAATGGGACATTTACCATATTTCCATTGGAACGATTATTAACCAAGAGAGAAGTAGCCTGACCGTTGGGCTGGTTTATAGCTTTGGAAGTACCGACGAATATTTCCAAGAGAATAGCTTCAACGACGTAGAACAAAACAATCCTTTATCAGGATCTTTGAAAATCATCGAAGCTAAGTATATGAATATTGGAGTGTTGATAGGGTATTCTTTTCGATTCAAAAAATTTAATTTCTAAAACCATATGGCTAGATATTTATTCCTAGTACCGATTTTGTTCCTCCTGGCATTTCCGCTTCGAGCACAAATCGAAACAATCAACTTAGATATTGTAACAGGAAAACTCAATGGGGCCAACCCGATCCCAGCGGAGAAAGAATTTTACATCCAAGGATCAATACCGGATAAAATCGAAATGGTCAAATTGATCATTTATCCCTCTAAGAAATCCGAAAAAGCAGGATATGCATATTTTTGGAAAGCTCCATTCGGATACAAAGAACTTTCCTATCAAGTGTTGGTGGCAGACCCGCTTCGGTCTAGCACTGATTATCATTTGGAATTTGGCTTTTATCAAAAAGCAGGCAAGGAACAAGTCGCTGAAGTCTCTCGACTAATCAGTCAAAATATTAAATCATACCTCTCCACCATTACTACCATTAAACGAGGGAAGATTCATTTTTCAGAATCAAACGAAGTAATTCTATCCAATCTGGAGCAAATTTTAGATCGTGGAGCTTATTATTTTGAATTACCAAATGCAGAGAAATTCCCTGGCTTCAGTGATATAGCCAGAGCTAAACTTGAGCAACGTGAGAAAGTAAAGTTGGGGAAGGCAAAATTTAACGCAACTCAAGTTGGAGCGAATGATAACTCGAGAGCAGTATATGCCGCTCAATATTTAGAAGAATTAAATGCAATTCTTTCAGCCGAAATCGAGCAATACCTCTCCCCAAATATGCTGGTGCGCGTAGATGAGAAGATTTTTCAAAATTATCCAAGTGAAAAAACTGCTAATATCATCCCGATAAATGTTGGCTATGGCGCTATTTCGCTAAGCAAAGGATTACCAGATCAGGAGTTCACCCACAGTCCATATGTAGGATTTTCTTTCCCATTGGGAAATCGGACTTTTGCTCGATTCATGAATAATTTATCCATTTCTACGGGAGTATTTGTTTCAGGAAATATGCAAAATGCATTGGATGAAAGGATTTCAGGCCCACTTGCTGATCGACCAGTCTATGTAGGATTGGGTTATAATTTTTTCAGAATCATTCGCCTCAATGCCGGAGGGACTTTCATTACCACTGAAAAACTGAGTGGTTCAAATGTAAACAGCTTCCAGCCATTCGTAGGCTTAAGTGCTGAATTCAATCTGTGGTTAGGAATCGGTAAAAAGAAATAAGGATGAAAAAGTTACTGACAATTATTCTCGTCTTTTTGACCGCATTTTCTGCGCAGGCCCAGCTTCATGGAAATAAATGGAGGTTTGGATTGAGTACAGGTGTCACCAATTATGTTGGAGATATTCGGCCCTTGAGTGTTTCAAATTTTGAAAACTTCACCAAGCTATACAAACGCTACGATACCTATTCCCAGCAATTATCCTTTCAGGCAAGTTTGGAATATGCGCTTGGTAATTCCGTTGGACTGATGCTCTCGGCAGGTAGTTATCAATTTGGATCGGCGGATCGTTTTATCAAAAATGATGGAACCCTTTTCACAGAAGGTCCAAATTTCGATCGCGCTTTAAATTTTCAAACAGACCTATACGATGCAGGATTATCCTTTGTCATCAAACCAGATAATAATTGGTTGCTCTCAGGAAAATCATTTTTCGCACCATATATCACTGTTGGAATGGGCGTTCAGACTTTTAGCGTCTCAGGTGATTTATTGGATGCAGGAGGCAATCGCTATGATTATCAGAATGTAAATACCATCCCTGACGGAAAATTTGAAACCAAGCTCAATAAACTTTACACGGAAAACCCAAATGGGTATGACCGCATGACCTTGTATGCAAACTTGGGTTTAGGAGTTCGTTTTAGAATTACCAACTCAATCGAATTGTTTGCGCAAACTGATTTTAAACGAGCCGCAACGGATTATTTGGATGATGTGTCTGGTGAGTATCGAACAAGTTATGACAATAACTTTCAAGAATATGCTGCCCTACCGGGTACTAACCCAGGTCCACCAACTAACATAAATCGGGGTGACCCAAGTAACCGAGGTGACTGGTACATCTACCATGGGATGGGAATCAAATTCAGCTTCGGGGCTAATAAAGAAGCATTCAAGCCGCC
>JAHEBE010000350.1 GCA_024642365.1 Algoriphagus sp. | reverse complement strand
ATACTGCTTGCGGTAATTGCTGAAGGTCGGTTATCGATCAATACTTGAATATTGCTACTTCCACGCATGGAAACGTTACCGTCAAAATCCACAGAAAGCATTGGGACTCTTCTCAATACATCTGTTGCATCTCCACCAGCAGTGGTCTTATCATTTTCTGCCTTGTAGATCGTTCGATCTACTCGCTCTTCGATCAATTCTCGCTGACCTTGAACGGTAACCTCCTCTAATGCCACACCTTCATCTGACAACTCGATCGTACCAAGATTGATATCCCCAGTTGGCGAGGTCACTTGAATGTCTTTAATCACTTTAGTTTCAAATCCTAGGAAACTGATTTTTAGATCATAGCTTCCTAACTCAAAACCGGCGATGAAAAATTTTCCTTCGTCATCTGCTACACCACCTGCAATATTGGTGTCTGTACCAGACTTATATAAGGCAGCAGTCGCGTAAGAAACAGCTTCTCCTGTTTTCAGATCTTTAGCCACTCCGATGATTCGAGCTGGCTGCTTGGCTGAAGGCGGTGTTTGCTGAGCTTGGACTAAGCCAAGTCCCAGAAACAAATTAAAAACGAGTAAATAAATAGCTTTTTTCATGTGGTATGGATGGTAATAGTTCTTTTTCAATCTTTTTGATTGCCCGATCTGATTGCTTTTACTGGGCTTTCGAATAACTATACCCCAAAAAAAGGGGGATTGTTCGAGGAAAAATTGAATAATAGATAGCGAGCTAGGATGTATCGACAAAGACCCATTTTCAGCAGACCAATCCGGCTGACAATCGACGAATCGGTTTTATCCCTTGATTTGGGGTTTTTGTAGATGTGAACTGGGTTTCCATAGATTTGATTTTCAGGATTGCGATACTTTTAATTAGTTTACTTCTTGAAAATCACTCCTATGCTCACATCTAATTCAAGCAAGCACGTCTCAATACTGGTTCATGTCCTGGGATGGTTTGCATTGATCACTGTATTACTACTCTTGTCACCGCTTTCTTGGCGGGTAGACATCCCCATAGAGTTTTGGTATCGGCAAATCTTCCTAGTCGTAATGCTACTTTTTATTTTTTATGGCAACATTTCCTTTGTGGTTCCAAAATTTCTCTTCGAAGGAAAAATCCTCATCTTCTTGCTCCTCATCGTGATTTTCGGGGTGTTTTATCTGGGTTTGATTATCTACTTTGAAAATCTGATCTCACTCCCGGAGTTAATGTTCAAGGCCTTCAATCCTGATAAAGTGTATAAACCAGGTAAGCGCTTTGTATCTGGAGATGTTTTCCACATCCTCCTCTTTTTGCTTTCCATCGGCATCAGTACTGCAGTGGCCTCCGTACAAAAATGGCAAAAGGATGAAAGTCTTCGTCGAGAACTTGATCAACAGCGAATCAATACCGAATTATCTTACCTCAAGGCGCAGATTAATCCTCATTTCTTTTTTAACACATTAAATAACATCTATTCGCTGACGAATCTGGATGTGAAAAAAGCCCAAGAGGCCTTGCTCAAGCTTTCCAGAATGATGCGATACGTATTGTATGAAAATCAAAAGGAAGAAACCTTACTGAGTAAAGAAGTAAACTTTATCAACGATTACATCGAATTGATGAAGATGCGGCTATCTTCAAAAGTAACCTTGAATATTCAAATTGAAAGCCCAAAAGAAGATTTGGTCATTGCACCGATGCTTCTTTTACCTTTTTTAGAAAATTGCTTCAAGCATGGTGTCAGCTCCCAACAGGACAGCGAAATTTTAGTACGACTGGAAGTCATGGGGAAGACACTTTTCTTTGAGACCAAGAATCATATCTTCCCACTTCATCCCGATAGCCCAGAATCCAAAGAAAACGGAATCGGTTTGACGAATACAAAAAGAAGGCTAGCGCTGATTTACCCTGAAAAACATCGCCTAAAATTTGGTATTGATGAGACCAATCAAGAGTATTGGGTAAACCTGACTCTGAATCTCGAATGATCCTGAACTGTGTAGCAATAGATGATGAACCATTAGCCTTGGAATTGATCAGTAAATTCATTGAGCAAACTGCTTTTTTGAAGTTAACTGGCAAATTCTCCAACGCGATCGAAGCCCTGAGTTTTATTAATCAACATGAAGTCCAGCTAATCTTTATGGATATCCAGATGCCGGATCTGTCTGGTATGGAACTCGCTCGAGTATTGGATGGGAAAAAGAATTCTGACCAAACGCGAATTATTTTCGCTACTGCTTACCATCAATTTGCCATCGAAGGGTATAAAGTGGATGCCTTGGATTATTTGCTGAAGCCATACAGCTACGAGGAATTTTTAAATGCGGCTACTAAAGCTTCTGCCTACTTTGATCGACTAAATCAACCCGAACAATCCTCAAACAGAGAAGCTGAAAAGAGTAATCCGGAGTACATTTTTTTAAAAGTAGAGTATCAATTGGTCAAGGTCATGCTCAAAGAAATCGCTTATGTAGAAGCGTACAAGGATTATGTTAAAGTTCACTTGACAACCAAGCCTAATCCCCTTCTTTCGCTAACTAGCTTAAAAAGTATGGAGGAGCTTTTGCCTTCCGACCAATTTATGCGTGTGCATCGATCCTTTATTGTCGCCTTAGACCATATCGAATCTGTGTCTAAAAACGTCATCAATATTGGCAATCAATCCATCACCGTTGGGGACAATTACAAAGAACCTTTCTTAGAATTTATGAGCAGGTGGATGAGTTAAAAAACTCCTGAGATAGAACCAAAATAAAAAAGGCTGAATCAAAACTTAATTTGATTTCAGCCTTTTTTATTTTGGTGGATCCTAGTTTTAACGCTTTCCCATTCCTGGCATCATTTTGCCCAGCGCGGCCTTCGCCCCACCCATTTTATTCATCTGCTTCATCATTTTTCGCATATCGCCAAACTGCTTCATCAGATTATTTACTTCGACGATAGTTCTTCCGGATCCTGCTGCTAGACGTTTTCTTCGGCTTCCATCAATCAGATCTGGATTAGATCGCTCTGTCGGTGTCATGCTTCGAATGATTGCCTCAATTGGCTTGAAGGAATCGTCATCGATATCCAAGCCTTTCATAGCTTTTCCCATTCCCGGAATCATGCCCATCAGGTCTTTGATATTACCCATCTTCTTAACTTGCTCAAGCTGCGAAAGGAAATCGTCAAAGTTGAAATTATTCCCACGGATCTTCGCATTGATACGCTTGGCTTCATCCTCATCAAAA
>JAHEBE010000349.1 GCA_024642365.1 Algoriphagus sp. | reverse complement strand
ATTTCATGAGTAGTTGGATTGAGAATTGAAGAATACAGGACTTTGTCTTTACTTTCTAAAAATTCTTGTATTAAATAAGTGTCTATTTCACGAAGTTTTTGAATAGGAAAAAAAAGATGAAAATGATCTAAGTCTGGATTTGCTTCACAAAACTCAACGACTTTATCCCTAATTCTTAAAGAAGCTGCTTGTAATGCCTCATCAGACAACTCATTACGCTTCTTTTTGTATTGCTCCCTGAGTTCCGATTTACTAAGACTCATGTTCTAATACCATCATTCTAAAATCCAATGGATCAAAACAAGCCAATAGCCGCTGAATTAGATCCGGATCTTCGAGATAAAATTGCATCATATTCACCACACGCTCTTGGGGGCTTCCTCCAGGCTTCACGAAAGATTCCAAATCCCAAGCTCGATTGAGTTCTACCTGGTGTTTTCGCTCTTCTGCCTTTCGAAGTTTCGCACTCATTTGATCAATAATTTTTAGAGACCTTACTTTCCCAGCCTCAAAAGAATTTTTTAAACTTTTCTCTAAGTCCATCGATTGATTCCCTTTTTCTTCAAAAAGCTTTGAAATAACCTCACGCTCAGAGTTCATATCAAGATCAAAACTCGACTCTGCTTTCACATATGCCTTTTTCCAAGATTCAAAATCTTGAAACAGATCAACAGGAGACCATTTTAACTGATGCATTTTTCGAATTGAATTTGAATTCAAAAGCAAAGCAAAGTTTCGTGGCAAAAGAATTGGAAAGGGCACTCCGAAATGAGCAAAAACATCTCCTAGCTGAAGCCAATAAACAACTTCTGCAGGACCACCTAAATATGCGAGATTTGGCAAAATCATTTCTTGGTAGAGTGGTCTGAGCACTACATTTGGGCTGAAACGCTCTGGATTTGATGCAATCATCTTCTCCATTTCCTGTTCTGTGAATCGGAGATCTGTATTCACGACAATAAATCCTTCTGAAGTTCTTTCAATTCGCTCCCGAACTCCTTTTTCCAAGTAAAAAAAATTAATCTCTCTTGGAAAAATTTGACTTTTATATCCCAAGTCTTCCAACTTCGAAGAGGTGGAATTAGCCAACTCAAAAGGTTTGTGCTCAAAAAGGTCTGAATGAATAACCGGCTCAAAAATCCGCTTCAAATCAGACGAATTCCCATCTACTACGACAAGGCCTTCAGCCCCAAAAAGCTCATTCACATATTTTCTTACTGCTTCAGCTAAGGTTTTTGAACTTCCATAGGCAGTTTTGAAAACCTCCGCAGAAAATGGTACAGATTTCAAAAATTCTTTAAAACCTTTCTCCAATTCGAAATCACCAACGGCACCTTTTTGATCTGTATTCCATTGATATTTCTTTCCATCGAGCTTGAAATAATTGATCTCATCAAAATCATGGTCTTCTGTTGCCATCCAATAGACGGGGACAACATGCCGATCTGGATAAGTTTCATTCAGCTTCTTAGCCAGATTTATAGTCGAAACGATTTTATAGATAAAATAAAGCGGCCCAGTAAACAGATTCAATTGATGCCCTGTGATAACAGTAAAAGTCTGTTTATCTGCAAGACTTGAAATATTCGCTGAAACTGCCTTTGAAATTTCTAGACCTTGATATTGATTTTGTAAGCTGTCTACTAAAATCGCTCGGTTAGCAGTCGGGAAATTCTTTTTTTGGAAGGCATTTGCAAAACTTCCAAGTTCTGGCGTTTCGCTATAAAATGGTTTTAGGGCAGCCGATCCATTGATGTAATCCAGAAAAAACTTTGAAAATTGTCCTGTTTGGTCGAGTTCAACGCAATGTTTTTTCATAATTGGATAAAAAGGATTTGGTAATCGTTGTAAACATAAAGGCTCTTGGCAAAGTTTACCATTTTTTTGAAAAAATCAGAAATCCTTATACCAATGGGGAATTATAAGGGTGAATTTTGAATTTAAAATACCATGAAGCCGATTTTGACAAAAACCCTAGCTTTGTGCTAGCTCATTATGTTAAACTATCAACGATTTTTCCTTTCGAATGGTCTTGAGGTGATTATTCATCCAGACTCAGGCAGCAAAATGGCTGTTTTCAACCTCCTTTACAAAGTAGGATCACGAGATGAAAAACCAGGAAAAACGGGTCTTGCACATTTTTTTGAACATCTAATGTTCGGTGGTTCTGCCAATGCGCCTGTTTTTGATCGTGAATTGGAGCGTGTAGGAGGTTCGTCCAATGCATTCACCAGTCCAGACATCACCAATTATTACATTACCCTTCCGGCGGCCAATATTGAAACTGCATTTTGGCTAGAATCAGATCGAATGTTTCAATTAAACATGAGTGATAAAACTATTGAGACACAGCGAAAAGTGGTACTAGAAGAGTACAAACAACGATACCTCAATCAACCTTATGGAGATGCTTTTCATCATTTGCGGGAAATGGCATTTGAGCGACATTCCTACAAATGGCCGACTATTGGCCAAAGGCCAGAGGATATTCAGCAATTCAATCGGACTGACGTCGAGGAATTCTACAATAGACATTACCAGCCTTCCAATGCAATTCTGGTAATAGCAGGTGCTGTGGATCCAACTGAAATGAAACGTCTGTCAGAAAAATGGTTTGGAGAAATTGAAAACCAAAATACCTCAAAGACAGAATTCAATTTCGATCCTGAACAAAAGGAGAAAAAAGAAATACTGATTCAAGCCAAAGTGCCTACAGATGCTCTTTACAAGGCATATAAGATGCCGGCTAAACTGGCTGAAGGTTACCTGCAAGCGGATTTGATCACAGACCTTCTTGGCTCAGGAAAATCTTCAATCTTGGAACAAAATTTAGTGAAGAAAGGAAAACTCTTTGCATCTGTTGGGGCTTACATTCTGGGTTCTGTGGATCCTGGCTTACTTATTTTCTCTGGAAAAATGGAAGCTGGCGTCTCATCAAAGGAAGCAGAACAAGTCTTGGATAATGCTGTTCAGAAATTCTTAGCTGAAGAGATCTCAGACCATTCGCTTCTGAAGATTAAAAATCAGTCTGAAGCCATGAAAACGTATGAATCCATCAAATTGATCAATCGTGCAATGAATCTTGCTTATTATGCACAGCTTGGAGACCCAGCGCTATATTGGCAAGAATTTGAAAATAAATCCAATTTGGATCAGGAATCAATTCAAGAATGGGCATCAAAACTTATCAAAGAAGAAAATGCCTCAGTTCTTCATTATCAA
>JAHEBE010000064.1:9131-12166 GCA_024642365.1 Algoriphagus sp. | reverse complement strand
AAGCTTGGAGTCAGGAGAAATTTCGATTTTCCCATCCCCCATTCTACCTACTTGAACTTCAATTTTTTCCAGAACATACCCTTTTTCATTTTGGCTGCGCTTTACCAAAACATACATTTTTCCTTCAGACTCAATCACCGCAGTTTGAGCAACGGAAAGACCTGATTTTGGATCCTTTTGAATCTTACCTTCAATAAACATCCCGGGAACAAGCAATGACTCTTTAGACTCATCTTTTAGGTCTGCATGCACATTGATCTGGCGCATATCGTTGATCGATTGTCCAACCATAAAGACGATAGCTTCTAAAGTTTCTGCTGAAATTTCCGGAACTCGGACCTGAACCGTTTGACCTTTTTTAATCGTAGTCGCATCCTTTTCAAAAACCACCAATTCCATATGCAAATGTTCCTTGCTGATCAGGCTCACAGCAACATCTGTCGGTTGGATAAAAACACCAGGTGTCACATGGATTTCTGTCACAAAACCAGCAATTGGTGAATATACTGGCACTTTAGAGCGAATTGATTCCGGCTGAAGCTCTTCTGCATTGATCCGAAGTAATGCCAATTGTCGCTTTAAACTTTCTGCTTTTGCTCGAGTACTTTGATAATCAGCCTCAGCTTTAAGGTAATTTTTCTGAGATGCAATCTGCTCTCCATAAAGTGTCTTTTGCCTTTCAAATTCTGATTTCAAATAGGCTAACTGGCTTTTTGCCTCTAGGTAACTTTGCTGAAGATGAATGAATTCCGGATTTTCTAAATAGAATAACACTTCCCCTTTTCGAACTTGTTGCCCCTCCAGCAATTCTATTCCACTCACGTAGCCTCCGTAAAAAGTTGTCACTTCCTGCATACTTTCTACAGGGACTCTAACTGCGCCTTGCACCGTGATTTGTTCTGAAAACTCACTGCTATCCAGCTTTCCCCATTCCATTTTCATGGAATTGAATTGATCAAGCGTCAAATCAATCATGTCAGATGAAGAATCGGATTCGCTTATTTCTTCTCCTGCTTCATCAGATGTGCCTTTGCCACATGAGACAGCCAAAAGTAATGTTAGGAGAAAAAATAAAGGTCGGAAGGAATAGATTTTGGTCTTCATCAGTCTATCAGGTAATTGATTTTCAGAATTGTAAGTTGGTACTCATATCTACTTTGAAGGTAATGCAGGGTAATCGTTCTTGAATTTTCAAGCAATTGTGCATATTGAAGAAAGTCAATTTCGCCTTCTTTGTAGGAGAGCTGTGCTTGCTGGATTAATTGCTCAGAAAGCGTTTTCCCTTCTGCTTCATAGTAGTCAATGACTTGCTCTTGTTGTGCGAGCTGAGATTGAAGTTGAGTGGTTTTGCTTTGGAGCAGGTTTTGGTATCCTTCACTTTGCAGTGCGATTTGCTCTTGTTGAAATTGCGCAGCATTGATTTCTGATTTTTGAGATCCGAAAAACAAAGGGATCGAAAGACCAGTTTGAAAACCTGGATAAACCTTCGCATCTGGGCCTGGATTTGTACCCCTGAATAAGTCGATGGAGATATCTGGAAGCAATTTTCGCTTTTCAACCTGCACTTGGTGCGATGCTTGGATGGCAATCCCCTCATAATATTGAATTCCAGGATGCGAATCCCATTCTTCTAAAACAACCAGTTCCAAATCAGTCAAGGTTCGGCTGACTGTCAACTCATCCTCCCAGTTTAAAAGTAGCTTCAACTGATTTAAGGCCACTGCATAATTTTGAGCCGTCTCAGATTTTTTCAACCTGATCTCCTGAAGCTTGCCAGCCGCGGTCAGTTTCTCTAAATAATTGGTTTCCCCGGTTTCAAATCTTCTATTTGCCGCATTTGCAAAAACTGCATACAAGCTATCCAAAAACTCATAATGATCTCCCAAGCTTTGGAAGTGCTGAACCGTTAAAAATGCCTTGCTCACCTCGGCTCTCACTTTCATCTTCTCCAGTTCCGCCTCTTGCTGCTTGATTAAGGCGATGTCTTGGAGTACATTTTTTTGAGCACCATAAAGCGAAGGGAAGGCAAACTGCTGACTAACACCCCAGACTCGATTGTAGACATTATTCTCAGCAATATCATTTTTATCAAAGCCATAATACACTGTCGTCTTGTCAATATTCCATCCCGCGCTTTGTCTTGCCACAGCTGCTTCCGTAGACTTTTGCGCAGCCATGAGTTGCAAGTTTCTGGACTCAGCTAGTTCAAGCGCAGCTTCTAAAGTCAAAGACTCGTTTTGGTCCTGAGCAAAAGTGGGAAGTGCAAGGAAAAGTAAAAGAACGCTCGTTATTACTTTCGGGGAAAGACCGCTGGTATTTTTCTTTTCTTTAAAAAGCACATATAACACAGGGAGAACGAAAAGCGTCAAAAAGGTAGCAGTAATCAGGCCTCCAACTACGACTGTTGCCAATGGGCGCTGAACTTCAGCTCCTGCAGAAGAAGAAATTGCCATCGGCAAAAAGCCCAAAGCAGCTGCCGATGCAGTCAATAATACTGGCCTTAACCGTTCTTTTGCCCCAATGAAAACTAGCTCTTTCAAATTCGTATACTTTGATTCCATGGATTTGAAATGCTCGATTAATACAATTCCATTCAACACGGCAATTCCAAAAAGAGCAATAAATCCAACTCCAGCCGAAATACTAAATGGCATATCCCTAACCCAAAGTAAAAACACTCCTCCGATCGCTGATAGCGGAATTGCCGAATAAATCATAATGGCATCGCGTGCTGAGGAAAAGGCAAAATAAAGCAGCACAAAAATCAAAAATAATGCGATTGGAACGGCAATCATCAAACGACTTCTTGCCTGTTGAAGATTTTCAAATTGCCCGCCATAATCTACCCGATATCCCTCTGGAACTTCAATTTCATTGGCAACAATAGCTTGAATATCATCGACCACGGATTGTAAATCTCGGTTTCGTACATTGACACCGATGACTACCCGGCGTTGCGTATTGTCTCGGGAGATTTTAGCAGGTCCTTTGGTATAGGTTATTTTAGCAAATTCTGAAAGTGGAATTGAACCTCC
>JAHEBE010000064.1:1707-9031 GCA_024642365.1 Algoriphagus sp. | reverse complement strand
TTGAAAAAACAAAAATCGTAATCACCAATAAACTAAAAGCCCCTATCAATACCGCTTTGGTATGTTCCAAAGCCCAATGAATAGCCGGATCATAAACCTTATTAATGGAATTAATTATCCGAGTTGAAATATTTCTTGGGCCGGGGGGCGTTGTTTTTAGGAATAAGGAAGAAACAACTGGGACATAAGTCAATCCCAAAATCATAGCGCCTATCAAAGCAAAGGTAAATACCTCAGCCATCGGACGGAACATCTTCCCTTCCACTCCACTAAGTGATAAAATAGGTATAAACACGATGATGATGATGATTTGACCGAATACCGCGGAATGCATCATCTTGGAAGCTCCATGAAGGGAAACCGCATCTTTTTTCTCTCGGACATCCGCTTGGGATAAGCCCTTTAATTCATCCCCAATTTTGGTAAATCTAAAAGCAATAAATTCTACGATGATCACCGCACCATCAATGATAATTCCAAAATCTATGGCTCCCAAGCTCATCAAATTCGCGTCGACATCGAAGATGTACATTAGGGAAATCGCAAAGAGTAAACTCAATGGAATGACTGAGGCGACTACTAGACCGGAACGAACATTTCCTAACAGTAAAACCACTACGAAAATCACGATTAGGCATCCTAAAATCAAATTTTCTGTAATAGTAAAAGTGGTACGGGCGATTAATTCAGAGCGATCCAAAAACCCATTAATAATCACCCCTTCCGGAAGAGTTGGCTCAATTTCGGCAAGTCTATCCTTTACGCGATCAATGGTTGCTTTGGATCCGGCACCTTTGAGCATCATTACTTGTCCAAGGACTTTCTCCCCTTCTCCGTTGGCAGTGATTGCACCAAATCGATTGGCGTGACCAAAGCCGACATTAGCAATATCTTTAATGAACAAAGGACTGCCGTCGCGGACTTCTACGACAATATTTCCGATATCTTCCAAGCTTTGAACCAGGCCTTCACCTCGGATAAAAAAGCTCTCATTGGTTTTTTCAATGTAACTACCACCTGCGATTGAATTGTTTTTCAGTAAGACCTCATACACTTGAGTCAAACTGATCTCCATAGCTTTTAACCGTTCCGGATTGATCGCAACTTCATATTGCTTGAGAAATCCACCCCAAGTATTTACTTCTACCACCCCTTCAATTCCTGAAAGCTGCCGACGAACGACCCAATCCTGAATGGTTCTTAAATCTGTAATCGAATACTGATCCTCAAAACCTGGCTTTACATCGATCACGTATTGGTAGATCTCTCCTAAACCTGTAGAAATTGGACCCATAAAAGGCGTCCCAAAACCTTCTGGAATTTGGTCTTGAGCAATTTTTATCCGCTCTGCAATAAGCTGACGAGGTAAATAAGTGCCAAGATCATCATCAAATACAATCGTCACCACTGACAATCCAAACTTCGAAACCGAGCGAATTTCCTTTACTCCCGGTAAATTTGCCATCTCCAGCTCAACTGGATATGTGAGGTATTTTTCGACGTCCTCTGTGGCAAGATTTCTAGAAGTAGTGATGACTTGAACCTGATTATTAGTCACATCCGGAACTGCACCGATCGATAAATGCGATAGCGCATAAACCCCGAAACCTATCCAGCCGGCAATAAGCAAAAAGATGATTAACTTATTTGAAATACTCCAATGGATAATTTTGTCGAGCATAGAATGACTATTTGTTCTGTAAAAATGTTCAAAAACATCTACAAACCACCAAAATACATCCTTAAGGTTTACTTAAATCTTCTCCTGAAAAATAAGTCTAAATACAGATCCCATTCCTTTACGACTTTCCACATCAACAGAGATTCCCGATTCTAGGGCTAGCTTCCTAACGATGGCAAGCCCTAAACCTGTTCCTGGCACAGGCTTTTCTAAAAGCTGAGTTTCTCTAAAAAATGGATCAAAAATTCGATCTAGTGATTCGGATTCAATACCAACTCCCTCATCTTCGACCGTGATAAATGGCATTCCTTGGTGAATCCCCACTCGGATAACGATGACTGAATCCTGCTCTGAGTATTTAATTGAATTTTGGAGCAGGTTAGTCAATATCATCTGTAGCGACTTGGTGTTAACTTCTAATTCCAGCGGTAAGGAAAGATTGGTTTCGAAATTAATTTCTCTAGCATAATCACCCGACATTTTCTTGGAAAAGCTTTGAGCAAAATCGAGTAAATCAACGGTTATATAATCAGAGGAGGAAAATCTTCCAACTCGAGCCAAAACCAAAAGTTGCTCGATCATTTCTGACATCCGATCAATGCTTTGAAGTGCCGTCTGGATTTTAGATTCATATTCCTCGGAGGTCCGAGGCTTGCGTATTAACACTTCCAAGGTTCCGCGCAAAACAGCCAATGGGGTTCGAAGCTCATGCGAAGCGTCAGAGGTAAATTGCTTTTCTCTTGTAAGTGCTTGTTCTAAGCGCGACAGCAATTCATTTATTGAGCTGGCCAACTGCCCGATTTCGTCATTTTGCTCAGTTAGCAAAACTCGTTCATTGAGGTTCTTTTGTGTGATTCGATTTGTAATAGCCGTAATCTCTTGAATAGGCTCGATACTCTTTCCAACCAAATAACGCATGGTCAGAAAAATTGAAATCAAAATAGCTGGGTAAAAGAAAAGTAAAATTTTGAGCAGGTTAGAAAGCAAATGCCTCGAATCTTCAAATGAAGTGGCTAAGAGTAGATAACCTTCCACCTCTCCTTTGTTTCGAAGTGGGATTTGCATCTGCCGGACCTCTTCATTCCCTATTTCTAGAGTCAGCGCATCTTCCCGCATCGAACGATCCGTCAAAAATGTGAGATGCTTTTCCTTCAAATTAGGAGATCTATCCATGGTTTTGCCTTGGACATCTACTATTTCTATAAAAATTGGATTGAGTTGAATTTCAGCATGCTCAGCTTCTTCCCATTCATCTTTGTGAGAAAAAATCAAAACACCATCTACTAGCGAAATCTCTTTGAGGTGCTTTTCGGCTTCCGCTAAAAGCGTCTTATCGCTATTTTGAATAATGGTGAAATTCACCACTAAGTAAATGACGACAAATACGATCAGAACAATCAATGCGATCACCCATGTCAACCTTTTGGCAATTCGCTCTCGATAGGAATTGGTTTTTCTCATAGTTCTTTTGCCATATATCCTACACCACGCACGGTCTGGATAAAACCATCCTCCTCATGCAAATCGAGCTTTTTACGAAGTGAATTGATAAACACATCGATTACACCGGTGTTGTATTCAAAGTGAATGTCCCAAACTTTCTCGATGATCAAGGTTCTCCGGCAAACTTTGTTCTTGTTTCTTACCAAGTATTCCAAGAGGGCAAACTCCTTTTGTGTCAAGGATATTTCCACGCCGTCTTTGAGCACTTGATGTCTTTCAGGAAAAATCGAAATTGAACCTAAAGTGAAAAACTCAGGCTCACCCACTTTTGATCGAAGCTGAACCCGGACCCGCTCCAGCAATTCTTCGAAATGAAAAGGTTTTTTGATGTAATCATTGGCACCTGCCTGAAGTCCAAAAACAGTTTCGTCTGTGGTATCCTTTGCAGTAAGAAAAATAACCGGCGTATCCTTAAATGTTTTTCGGAATTGTCTGCAAAGATCAATTCCACTCAAACCTGGCAACATCCAATCCAGGAGCAAAAGATCATAATTTCCCGATAGCGCCAAATCCAAGCCCTTTTTCCCATGATCCGCTACATCCACGGCATAGGATTCTTCTTCCAGTCCTTGTTTCAAAAAACCAGAGATTCCAGGTTCATCTTCTACTACTAAAATTCGCATTCGGTTACTAAATTGGTTTTACTCTATTTATTTTCCAGCCGTCTAGTTCTACTTGTTGCTCCCAATGATAATTTGAAGGAAGATCTGGTAATTTCTTTTTGGATTTTGAAATCCAAAGTCCAGAATAGCCAACAGCTTGATCAATCCACTCTGGGTTGGTTTTCAAATTAATCAAAGTTTCTTTCCAACTTTCATCTTTTTGAAATTGAGTTTCACGATTCAGACTTTCATCACCATCATAAATGGAAACTATAGGTAATTCACTTTGAAATGAAATTGAAGGAAGTCGTTTGTCGTAAATAAAGATTTTGTCATTTGGCTGATGATGGGAAGAAATCCAATCTGATACTCTCCGCGTGTCATTGACCACACCCGGATTTGCGCTAAAAAAATAAGTTGCCATTAGCGTAAGCCCCATGGTAAAAAGCCAAGAATTAATAAAAATTCGATCTTTTCGCTGAAATCCAGAGGCTAAAATCCCTACAAAAGACCCGATTAGGACAAACCAAATGAAATAAAATTTATGGCTCAATATGATTCGCTGGTCTATCCATGGAGAGACCAGAAGCCCAAGCAATAACAATCCATAAAAACTAAATTGGGCTATTTCCCACTTTTTTTGGACTTGATCTGAAAGTTGATCCCAAGCTATTACAGTTCCTAAAGCCAAACCTGGAAAGATCGGTAGGATATAAAGTACCAACTTGGATTGGCTAATGGAAAAGAAAATAATCGGAATGATCACCCAAGCCCAAAAAAGAGCCAATTGTGAGGACCTATTTTTCCAAACCCAACTAGACTTTTGACATAAAATCAAAAACCATGGAAATGCCGTGACAATCAGAATCGCAGGATAAAACCAAAAGGGTTGCCCCCTTTGAAAGGTATCTGTCGCAAAACGCTGAATGGTATGCTTGAAAAGAAAATAATCCAAAAATCGACCGTCTTCCAAATAAAGCCCGACAAACCAAAAAAGGCCGATACCTAACATGATAACAATCCCAATTATGGAAGGCCAATTAAACTTGGGAATAGTTTTATTCTGAATATTTACAACAACTGCCAGAATCAGTGGCACTATCCATACTACCGGACCTTTGGTCAAAAACCCTAATCCCAAAAAGAAAAAGGAACTAATTAATAAGATTGATTTTTTGGATTCTCGATAACTAAACCAAAAATAGATGGCGGCTAAAACAAAGGTCGCCAGATACGTATCGGTTGTTAATCCTCTACTTCCTATGATCACCACAGGAAACGAGCTATAAATCAAAGCTGATAAAAAAGCCTTCCGTTGGTCACGAAAAAAAAGTTGGGCAAGTTTATAAATCAGAAAAATCTGAATCAAAACTGAAATTTGGAGAAAAAACCGAGCGCCAAATGGAGTTACACCAAAAATCTTGTACGAAACAGCGGTGATCCAATTCGTCATAGGAGGTTTGTGATAATGGAAAATCCCCATCAATTGGGGATGTACCCAATCACCACTCGAAATCATTTCTTTGCTAATTTGGGCGTACCTGGCTTCGCTTGATTCGGTGACGGACCAGGAGTTAAGGTTGAAAAACAAAACAAAGGCAGTGAATCCAATCAAAAGCGGCATGCGAAACGAAATGATTCGATCCAGAAATGAAGCTGAAAGTGAAAATTTCAAATTCTTCTCAATGCTGATATTTCGAGCATAGACCAAAATCCCAAATGCCTGACCAATAAACAATACCGCATCTTTTCTGAATATCGCATAGGATGCGATCATTAAGGCACCTACAATACTGATATACCAGAAAGAAATTGGAAAATGCGATTCTTTCTTCTGCTCCGCATAGTACCATTGGGCAATAAATCTTCCGGTGAAAAAAACTTGGCCAATACTTCCCCATGTCAGTAAAATCGTTCCGATTTCAGGATTAGAAAATAAGGCTGGAAAAGAGAAATCACCCGAAAATAGATACCCAAAAAATAAAATGGGAAGGACCAAAACACTTATTCTAAACCAAGCAGGAAATTTTATCCAGGCATTTTGGAGTTGAAGATTTCGGATATAGATGTAATACCCAAAGACTTGACCAGCCACAATCACGATGTCTTGCCGGAATGTACCATAGACCATCAAAAGGAATGAGGCAATGATACTAAGCTGCCAAAAAATCAATGGAGAAAGTACTTTTCCAGCTTTTTCTGAATTGATCAATTGAATGATAAACCGAGCTGAAAAAAGGCCTTGCGCCAAAAATCCTAGCGACAGTAATCCTACCCCATTCATAGGTTAGCGGGTCCGATTGATTTGTCGGAAAACTCAATTTTATAGGAAATATTACGCTTCATCATCCATCTAACTCCGAAAGTATCTACAATCGGACCAATGGATCGGTTTAGAAAATTAAATTTACTCTTGCCACTTTCTCGCTGGTAATGTGGTATCGGGATTTCTTTGACTTTACCACCACGCATCAACACCAATGCTGGAATAAAACGATGCATTCCGGAGAAATAAGGTAAACCAAGTGCAAACTCTTTTTTAATGATTTTGAGTGGGCAACCTGAATCTTTTACTCCATCGTGAAGCATTGAATCCCGAAACCAATTGGCAAACCGTGAGGTTAGCTTCTTCACTTCTGAATCTTTCCTACCCATTCGTTGACCCAATATCAGATCATAAGAACCTAAGTAGATTTCAAACTTCAAAAAATCTATGGGTTTCGTTTGAAGATCCGCATCCATGTAACCCAACCATTCGGTTTGGGCAAAATTAAACCCGGCCAAAATCGCAGCACTTAAGCCATTATTCTTGTCAAACGAGATGTAATGAAACCTGGAATTTCGTTGGCATAATTCCTGAATTTCCTTCAAGCTGTTGTCAACAGAGCCATCATTGACCAAAAGAACCTGCGGATTTAAAGCAGATTTTTCGAAATAGTCTTGGAATTCTTTTTCCAAAAAACCTATCCCTATTTCCTCATTAAAAATTGGGACTATTATCGTCAGCATTTTTATCGGAATAAATAATGCTCGAAGGTACTTTGGCGGTGCTTTTTGTTCTTTTAATTATTCCTTAAGATTTGCTTAAAAAAGCCTCCGAAAGTCTTGAATCAAACCAATAAGATTCTTTAAATATTAAAAAAAGCCCTTGAGCTATTTCAATAAACTCAAGTGCAAACAATTTTTTAATTCCTAAAAACTAGGCCACAGAAGTTTCCAGTTTTGCTTTCTTGGGTTTTTTAGCCGGCTTTTTCTTTCGTTTATTCCACCAAATCAAGGTCCCTGTTATTGGTAATGAGGTGGCGATAGCGCATGCTAAAAACCAAAGGAATTTAGAGAATTGTCCAAAAATCTCTCCTGTATGGAGTGATTTGACGGATCTTCCAATCTGCTGTCGCCAAGGTAAATCATTGAATAATTTTGACTCTACAACAGTTAAATCTTCAGGAGAAAGCACTAAATCATCAGAGCCTGTTCCTGCAAAAAATCCACTTTGATATTTTCGGATTTGAATTCCGTCAGTTGATTTCTCTGGAAG
>JAHEBE010000064.1:0-1607 GCA_024642365.1 Algoriphagus sp. | reverse complement strand
CTAACTTTCGCATTTTGGGAAATCTCCAGTTTATTTTTCAATTCCTCCGCTCCCAGTCGTGGACCAGATTCCTCCACAAAGTAAAATTCACTATCAAAAGTCTCTCTGATCTCAGTGTTATACACATAGATTGTTCCGCTCAAACAGACTGCTATGACTACTAATCCACAGGTAAGGCCTGCATAAAGGTGAATTTTATTTAGAAGCTTACGGAAGATTTTCCAGCTGGTAAGTTGCTCTGTACTCATGAGGTGCGCTCTTTTTTTATTTGACTTAGGTCGAAGACAAAAGTAAAAACTGTTTTTCTTATTTAGAATTATTCTAATCTTTATTTTTGTTTAGATTGAATTTAATTTAATCCTAGAACGGGCTTTACTGAATCTATCAATTGAAAAGCCAACTCAAAAATTGAATCTTTTGTAACTTAGACTCATATTTCTCTCCTATGATAAACAGACTATACAGCTCCGTAATTTTAACTTCGCTTCTATTTCTAAGTATTGCATGTACCCCACAAAAACCAGAGGCTGAAGAAGTTCAGGTATCTGAAGTTTCACCAGAATTTAAAAAAATATTGGACGCACATGGTGACTGGAGTCAATGGACAAATGCCAAAGCATTTAGCTACGCCATGATTCATGAGACAAATCTGACCCAGGAATCTCATTTCATAAATTTGAAAAGTCGAAAAATCCGGATCTCTTCTGAGTTTTTCGAAATGGGTTTTGATGGTGAACAAACTTGGATAAGCCCTAATCGTGAAGCTTATTCCGGAAAGTCCATCAAGTTTTACCACAACTTATATTTTTATTTTTTTTCTATTCCGTTTGTCCTTACAGATCCTGGAGTGACTGTAATGAAGGTCGAAGACAAATTATTGAATGGAAAAACTTACCCTACTTTCCAGGTTAAGTTTGATGAAAATGTAGGCGACAGTCCCGAGGATCAATATTTTCTTCTCATCAATGAGGAGACAAACCAATTGGAATACTTGCTGTATACGGTGACCTATTTTGGGAATGCCAACCCAAGCTTCAATGCCTTAAAATATGAAGACTACCGAGATAATAATGGCATCTTTTTCCCAAGAATCCTGACTGGCTATGTCTATGAAAATGACTCCACCAAGGAAATGCGTTACAATTTGAGCTTTGGCGATGTCTTACTTTTACCTGATGAGTTCAATGCTGAAATTTTCGAAAAACCGGCTACAGGAGTTTATGGTGATTAGGAATCAATTAGAGTAATTGTTACCTCAGTTTCCAATTTTGACTTGGCTGTTCCAACGTAATTTCCTTGAACAGGTAAAGTCTGCCAAGGCTCGGCGTGAAATGCCAAGGGCACATAGAGATGATTGGTCAATAAACCCAAACTTGGATCCAGGCCAACCCATCCTGCTCCTGGTAGGTAGATTTCAAGCCAAGCATGTAATTCATGTCCAGCTTCTAATTCTGGATTATAGGCATAGCCACTCACAAATCGAGTTGCCAATCCTAAAGCGCCCAAAAGATTCATTTGCATCCATGCTAAATCTCTACAGGATCCACAGGCGCCTGAAAAGGTTTTTGCAGGTGCCCAGAAGTCCTCTTCTTCACGAATCAGGTGAT
>JAHEBE010000348.1 GCA_024642365.1 Algoriphagus sp. | reverse complement strand
GTTCTCAAACCCTATGATCTAAGTTCGCTGGAAAACAATGTAATCGTAGTTGAAATCCTGGAGGCAGCTCTTCAAAGTGCCAAAGAAGGAAGAACCATTTATCTGAAAGTTCCTTGATTCAAATCACTCTTCAGTTTCTTTTCTGATCACGGTTTGAGCTACAAGATTTTTAGTAGGCGGTAGCGAATTCAAATACATATAAATCGCCTTAAGGTCTACCTCATCCATCATCGCAAAGCTTGACCAAGGCATTGGAGTGCCTTCATGTACCAACCCTGCTTTGAGTCGTTGTATAAAAGATGCTTCGGTCCACTTTGCTAATAGACCTGTTTCAGGATCCGGAGTAAGATTTGGGGTAATGAATGTCCCTGAAACCTCTTCGAACGCCAATCCACCTGAAAACTTAGGTCCTGTAAACTCCCCGGTCTTCAAATCCCTTGGACTATGACAACCTGCACAATTTGCAACTGAATTTGCCAAATATTCCCCATAGACGACAGAGGCTTCCTGCTTCATATCTTTTGCAGGCGTACTTGATGGAGCAATTGGTTTTATCAATCCGGCAGCAATGACCGCTTTTCCAAGAAAAGTATATTCGGTAGGCTCTATTTTTCGATTTACTGGTGGTTGTGATCTTAGGAAAGAAATGATAGCATTCAGATCATATTCGGTCATGTTTTCAAAAGGCATAAATGGAAATATGACGCGACCATCGTGTCCTACACCATAGCGCATCACTCGAGCGACTTCTTCATCAGTCAATGCTCCTATCCCTGTCTCCTTATCTGGCGTAAGATTTCTAGGTCTAAAATGCGCAGGAGGAATAATCAAATCAGCTCCCCCAGCCAACGGTACTAGCTGACCAGCACTCATGGCTTCATAATCATTGGGATCAATGTGGCAAGTAGCACAGTGGGCAGGACCATAAACCAAATATTGTCCACGGGCAAGCACGGTAGAATCTGAACTGATGGAAACTGTTGGATAAGGTGCGTCAAACTTCTTTTCCCAGGTAAGGGAAACAAAGGCAAAAAATCCAACTGCGATAAGGGCTAAACCTCCGATTAGGTACCCTAGAATTTTGATTACTTTCTTCATAAGATTGGTTTTTAAAAATGGGTATGGTGGAAAATGCGAATGCTTTATCATTCAAAAGCACAGGATAAGCGAATAAAAATGCGGAGTTAAAAAACCGTTGGTTTGCTGATAAATGTCACATAATTTAAAGATAAATTATTGAAAGCCAAAGAGCTTTACCAGTATATGATTCATTTTCAGCTTTCCTATTTCGGGAATATTTAAAAAAAGCGCAGGATAAATTAATCCAGCGCTCCATTTATTGAAAAGATAAAAATTCTCACCTTTTTTTAGATCATCACTCGTTTACCAGTTTTAGCTGATTCCAGAATCGCTTCTACGATTCTAATGTCTCGAAGGCCTTCTTCTCCTGGTACTAGCATCGGTTTTTTACCCATTATAGCCAAAGCATCCTGATCCATTTGATTGGCTTGCTGCCAAGGCACATCATAGGGGAAATTAATTTCACCCTGAGGGCTTTTCCCTTTATTCCCTGCATAGCCTGAAAATGGATCCATTTCTATTTTCCCTTTTTCGCAGGTGATATTCAAAAAATTTGTTTGTTCAGCAAAGGATGTTTTAATGGTCGCTAAAACACCTCCTGGAAATTCCAGCTCGGCAGTGACATTATCAGCTAAGCCGTTTTTATAAATCTCAGGACGATCGGTCCAAGCTTTGGCAGAATTCACTGCAATAGGCTCCATCCCATTACCCAACCGAGCTCCTTGAATCGCATAGACTCCCATGTCATAGATCACTCCTCCACCCATTTCAGCTTTTTGTTTCCAATGGTCAGTTCGGTTATCCCTATAACCAGCAGCACAGTCAAGACTTTGAACTGCTCCTAGACTTTGTTCTTTAATAATTTTTTGAAAAGCCTGCGTATTAGGTTCATGCTGACAGCGGTAGCCAATTGATAGCAAGACTCCAGCAGCTTTGCAAGCTTCGATCATGGCTTGACATTCCTTGACTGTCATTGCCATTGGTTTTTCACACCACACTTGCTTCCCGGTTTTGGCAGCTTTGATCACATATTCCATATGCATTGATGGTGGCAAAACAATGTAGATTACGTCGATGTCCGGATTGTCTTTGATCAGATCAAAGTTTTTATAATTGTACACATTGGCATCAGGGATCTGGTATTTGGCTTTCCAGATTCCTTCTTTAGCAGGAGTCCCCGTTACAATCCCCGCGAGGTGACAATGCTTGGTTTGTTGTAAAGCTGGAGCTAGGAGATCTGTACTGTAATAACCAAGTCCTACTAAAGCTACTCCCAACTTATCCTTTTTGGGAATGGGTTTCCCTAATAAAGCAAAAGGGGATAATAAACTTGCGCCTGTAACTAAGGTCAGCGATTTGAGGCTGTCACGTCTAGAGATCGGTTTCATAAGGTACAATTTGATTGCTTTCAATAAGATAGGAAATTTGAATTTTAAAGACAATGATCTCCAAAAAAGTATATGCTGCTGCCTTTATAATTTTCCATCAGAAAGTAAGCAGCTAAGTATTTAGCTAAAAGCACTAACTTAGAAATAACCAATCAACTCAACCATGAAGAATGTCCTCTTATTAATTTTCGTTCTTTTTTCATTTTACAACTTCACGGAAGCACAGACCAAGCCCTATTTAACTTTGGCAGATGCCCAACGAATCAACGCAGCCGCGACTGAAAAAGCGAAGACTGAAGGTTGGAATGTAGTCATTGTGATTTTGGATGATGGGGGAAATCTTATTTCTCTTCAGCGAATGGATGGAGTCCAAGTTGGAAGTATCGACGTAGCTCAGGCTAAAGCAAAGTCTGCAGTTTTCTTTAAGCGCCCAACCAAAGTTTTTGAAGATGCTATGAAAGCGGAAGGCGGCGCTCGAATAGCGACTCTTCCTCATGCCGTAGGAGTCGAAGGCGGGCTTCCAATTTTCAAGGATGGAGTAATCGTTGGATCAATCGGTGTTTCTGGCGTGACTTCGGCCCAAGATGGAATCATAGCCGCTGCGGGCGTTGCTGCCTATTAAATCAAAAGAAAAACCCAATAAGTCATCAATCCCGTCGCAAAACTTGACAAGACGGTATGGTTTCTAAACCCAGATTTCTTATATTTTTCAAGTTTTCTAGGTATCAGCTACATCCTTTCCCTTCATGCTTTCGAGGCGTTTTAAAATCAGCTTT
>JAHEBE010000347.1 GCA_024642365.1 Algoriphagus sp. | reverse complement strand
GCTTTACACTATCGTGTGGGCTTTGGACAGGATTTTCACCTATAAAAACGTTTTTGATTGTGTAGGTTTTTTTATTCTGCGATTCAAAATAGGTCCGAACGATAATTTCTGCGATGATTCCTGTAGTAATAAATTGAATCCCTCCTATCACTAGAATAAAACCCAATATCATGATCGGTCTACCCCAAATATCCTCTCCTAAGATTTTTAAGATCAGCAGATAAAAGTTGATTAGGACACCTATCATAAAGGCAATTAATCCTATTCCTCCAAACAAATGGATGGGTCGTTGGAAATACTTCTGGAAAAAGAGCATCAAAATCAAATCGGACATCACCTTGAATGTTCGACTCAAACCATATTTAGATTCTCCATGGATTCGAGGGTGATGCTTTACATCCACTTCTGTCATTCGAGCTCCCTGCTGCTTTGCCAAAACTGGAATAAATCGATGAAGTTCACCATAAAGTCCCATTCCTTGAGCAATTTCAGCTTTGTAGACCCTCAGGGTACAACCATAGTCTTTCAAATAAACTTTGGTCGTATTTCGGATAACCCAGTTGGCGATTTTGCTGGGTATTTTTCGGAGCACAAAGCCATCTTTTCGATTTGCTCGACGACCTGCAACTACATCCCAGTCCTCCTCCATTGCTTTTTGGAGCATCATAGGGAGGTCTGTCGGATCATTTTGCAAATCACCATCCATCGTGGCAATGTAAGTGCCGCTTGCCATATCTATCCCTGCAGCTAATGCTGTAGTCTGGCCATAATTTCGGTTGAAGATAATTAGTTTGGTCCGGTCATTTGCATGCTTTTTTACCTCCCGGACGGTTCCATCTGTGGATCCATCTTCAATTAAAATCACTTCATAGGCGATGTTTGCCAGGGCGGCGTAGGTTTGATCCAGCAGCGGTTTGATGTTTTCTTCCTCGTTGAAAACAGTGATCACAACGGATAGTAATGGCTTGCTCATAGGCTAAAATTTGGTCAAAAATAAGTCTTTTTACTTCCTAGGGCAAAAATTGCAGGGAAGATGGCTTGAAGGAAAACAAAATTAAGCCTGACTTTGCCCATTCATTCTATCTTTGCAGCATGTCTATTAAAGCTCCCGATATCAATCCCTGGCTGATCATGGCAATATTTGCTGTATTAGTGGGTCCCTTTGCATTGAGCTTTCATATGCATTATCCGGACGAAATGTATTACACCGATGCCGCGGTAAAAATGCTTCAAAACGGGGATTATCTGACGACTTATTTGGGAAGCGGGGAGTTAAGATTCAAAAAACCAATCCTAACTTATTGGACAGTTTTGGCAGGTTTTAAGATTTTTGGTGTCACGCCACTGGGTTCTCGCTTTTTCTTTTTGATGGCTGGATCACTGACTGTCGGATTGACTTATTTTCTTTCAAAAACACTTTTTGAAGATCGGCGAATTGCAAGTATTGCAGCCCTGATCATGGCCGCTAACCCTGTGCTTATTTTCTCCGCAACTCGTTCTATTCCGGACGTGCTGCTTGTGCTGACTATGACGTCAAGTGCCATTGGTTTTGCAGGCTTAATTCGATATGGGAATTCTGTTCCAAAAAAGTACCTCTGGATCCTTTATGTTAGTTTGGCATTAGCGTTTGAAGTCAAAGGGCTTCCGGCTGCGGCCTTGGGGGGATTGGGTTTTATGGTGCTACTTTTTAATCCTTGGCAAAGGATTCAATGGAAAACCATTTTATATCCTCCAGCCCTTCTTGTAAGTGTTTGCATCGGTCTTTTTTGGTTTGCCGCCATGTGGAAAATCCACGGACCAACTTTCTTAGATAGTTTTCTTTACGATCAAGTTGGGACTCGGGTGACTTCCCGTTTCTTACTAATCATTCAAAATGGACTCCTTGCAGTTCTTTTGTTAAATGTAATGTTCCTCCCTTGGATCTTTTTTGGTTGGAAAAAAAGTCAAGAAACTCTTCAAAAACTCTGGAACCAAAATCAAACATTTTTCCTTTTTGCATTCCTTTGGACAATCGCGATTTTAGGCATGGGGGCTTTAACCAGTAAATTTTATGAGCGATACTTGCTTCCAGTAGCTCCAGTGATTGCAATTTGGATCGCTTGGTTTTTGATTACTGCAAAGTTCGAAATTCAAAAAAAAGGATTGAAAATAGGTTTAGGGATAATTTTAGGGCTCAATTCTCTGGTACTATTTTTCTCTTTGTATTTAAATGTTTTGATGGACTTTGAGTGGATTGTTTGGAGTCAGCTGGGAATAGGGGGGCTAGTTTTAGCCTTTTTAATTCGAATCTTCTTCATAAAAGAATTAAATCCTGCCAGCATTTCCTTTGGGATTCTTTTACTTTTCTTTTTGGCATCTTCGGCCACATACAGAATTTCACTGCCTGACCAAGGTGCCCAAATTCAAAAATTTGTGGCTTCTACCCAGCGCTCGCATAGTGAACCAATTGCATTTGTAGGCAACCTTCATATCAGTAGCAAAATCAGAATTGGTCTTGGGACTAATTTTGAAATGATCGATTTACCAAAAGAAGGATGGGAAGATCAATTGCCTCAATTTTCAAACCTCATCATCGAGGATAAATTTTTAGACAAAATTGATACGACTCAATATCAGAAGATCACTTCAACGCTTAATTGGGATTCGAAAGCAATCCCAAAACTACTTCTAGCCGTAGGTAATCCTGAATTTGAAAAATTACTTTCGGAAAATGGGAAAATCTATTTCTGGCTGGAGAAAAAATAAGCTAAAAAGCATCTGATTTTACCGGGCTATAATCTAAAAGATTTTCAAAAACCTGAATTCTAGCAGTTCTCAAAGAATCACCGCGAAATTTTACGGCAAAAGTTTCTTCATGTAGCAATTTCTCAAAGTGAGCAACATCTTCAGGAGAGTCTAAATTCCAGCTAACAAAAATTGCTTTTCGGGATGCTCCTATGTAATTCTCCAATCCTTCCCAAAAGTCAAATTGATTTTTCCTAGCGCCAACATTGATGGTATAAGTTTGAGGATGGTCTCTTAGATAAAAAGATAGCTCCGAGGCCATATGATAGGTTTCAGAGAAAATTAAAGGTTCTTCGATAGAAAGGCTGTCCTTTAAATGCTCGATCCGGTTACTCAATTGTTTATAACCAGCCAATCGTCTGAAGGACTTTTTTTCGATGGATTTCACCAGCTCAAGATTCTTCAGCGGGAAATATTCAGGAAGAATCAAAATTAATGGCAATGAAAAGCTAAAGGCAAGCCCTACATTCC
>JAHEBE010000063.1 GCA_024642365.1 Algoriphagus sp. | reverse complement strand
ACTCCAACTTCAAAATATTTCCCTTCCTTACCCAATAGGTAGTTGATCCCAAATGGGAAAGTTGAGACTGAGGTTCCACTTACAGCAAAATAAGATGCTCCTGCTTTGAACCCAAGTCCATCAAATTGATTTTTGAATCTTTGATCGTAATTGATAGAGTAGACGAGTCCATTTCCTAAAACTTCCAAATAAACAGCTTTACCTTTTGTACGCGAATAATCATCGGGATAGGATTGCCCATATCCAACAAATGGATAAAAAAAAGAAAAAAGCACTACCACAATAATTTTCATCCAAAAAGGAGTTTAAAATGCATAGCCAAATCCTAACCCAGCATAAAGTGGCCAAAACCCGTTGTTGTTAAAAATTGGGTTAAGATTAATTTTCCAAGTAAATCCTCCGTCCATAGGAATTCTCCGATAGCCAAAATTCATAGTGCCCATGACACTTGGTGATCCATCTACGTCAAGAATAAAGCTATAATTAGAATCCTCATAGCTTTGACAAATGAATTGCCCAGTATTTTGATCATAATATCCATTTGAACAATAGCTCTGATTTTTATTGTCAAAAGCAAAAAAAGTTGCACCTATTCCTACTTCAAAATAATGGATCCCCTTTCCAAACAACCTGTTGGCCATAATTGGAGCTGAAAAAAAGGATTCGTTTGATGTGGTGTAGCCACCTAAACCTACTCGCATTCCCCAGCCTTCGATTTTTGAAGGATCAAATCTAAAGTCATAATTGAAACTATAAGGTAAACCAGCGCCGCCTAATTCGACATAAATGGATTTCGACGGAACTTTGTATTCTTCTGATTGAGCTATCGCCGACAAGCAGATAAAAAATAGAATGAGGACAGAAATAAAAGTTTTCATGGAGTTATTAGAATATTTTAACACTTTATACGCGTAAATATCAGGTAAGATACCAGAGATTAAGTAAATTTTGATTTATTCTTTAAGGATTGGTCATCGTGATTGTGATTCAAGAAATATGAAATCAAACCATAAAAAAATTTTCTCTACAATCATTGTATCTGTGAGTTACCTCTCACTTTTGGTCCTTGGTGCTTGCATTGAAAATATCGATTCGGATCCATTTGGAGAATGTCCCACTACCGGCCAGAAATCAAACTTGATTGATTTTTCTGTTCAATATGAACCTTATCGAAACAACCGTTATTCTATTTCATCGGATGAGGTGAATTTCAAGGACTTCAAGTTCAATTTATCTTTTACTTTAGAACAACTAAGCGAAGCTAAATATCACTCGATTTTCCCTGGTCAAGCCTTTGCTCTATCTTGCATTGCTGTTTATGATATTAGGAATGTCTCAAATATTGCAATATTGCTAGCAGCTCCATTTGAAAATATCCCAACAGGAACAGATGTGTCCTATTTATTTATTGCTCAGAATGGTGAGCCATTATCAGAATTCCGAGATTTTTCTAAAATGACCACAATTCTTTCTCTAACACTTCAAAAAACCCCAACTTCAAAAACACAGTTGAAAACAAAAACAATTGTGTTTTTCAAAAATGGGACACAAAAACTCATAGAATCTACCTCACCAACTATTTTAATTAACTAATCATGCTCAAAAAAATATTTCTGGGAATTTTTGCCCTTGCAATGGTTCTGGTCATTGTTTATATGCTAGGACCAAAGACTAAAACGCAAGAATTGATCATTGATTTTCCAACTGTTCCAACCCGACTTACAGAGTTATCAAACTACGTAAAAACAAGGGAAGACACAGTTATTGGCTTGAAACAAGACAATGAAGCCTATATCGTTTGGGCTGATAGTTCAAATAAAAGTAAAACCCCCTATTCAATCGTTTATATTCATGGATTTAGTGCAAGTCCAATGGAAGGAGATCCTGTTCATCGATTCTTAGCGGCACATTTTGGAGCAAATCTGTTTGTTACTCGTTTACCAGAACATGGCATCAACAGAGAAAATGGAATGGAATACCTTTCTGCTCAAGCCCTTGCAAATGCGGCGGGGGAAGCATACCAAATTGGAAAAAGTCTTGGTGATGAAGTGATAGTAATAGGAACTTCAATGGGCGGAGCATTAAGCATATTACTTGCAAGCCAACAGCCAGACATAAAAGCACTCGTTCTTTATTCTCCGGCAATTCGGGATAATGGAGAGCGCTTAGGGGCTTTTTTCAACCCATGGAGTAAAAGGCTGATGGAAATGACAATGATGGATAATAAAGTATTGTATCAAAAAAGATCCGGAGATAAACTAGCCTATTGGTCGGATCAAATTCATTCGAATGGGTATGAAAGCTTAGCTGTGTTAATGTACAGTGAAATGAATAAATTCACATTTCAAAAAATTAGACAACCCCTATTTTTAGGCTATTTTTATAAAAATGAGGAAGAGCAAGATTTTGTCGTATCGGTCCCAAAAATGCTAGAAATGTATGAGGAAGTGGGCACTCCTGCAGATATGAAGGTTAAAAAGGCATTCCCAGATTCAGGAGATCATGTTATAGCAAGCTCCATCACCTCTGGTGACTGGGAAGGCGTGATGTTTTCTACCATAGATTTCTTGGAAAATAAAGTAGGGATACCATCTAAAACTGAATACCAAAACCGGATAAATGCAATGATTCGCCCAGCTGATAGCTTGGCTATGAATTAAAAAAAAGGGGCTAATCAAAAAATTAGCCCCTTTTTTATTTTTTAACTTTATTCGAAACTAAATCGAAATGGCTCTGTCGGAAGCCCAATTGAGTTAATCAAATTAATCATAGGGTTATCTGCCCATGCATATCTGATCTCTCCAGATGTCATCGTTTCTGGCAGTGTGATCAATATTTCATCTTTATCACTTATTTCGGCTATAGCCAATTGGAAATTACCATTTGAATCGCCTACAATAAAACCTGTTGGCATTTCTCCAGAAGTCAACTGAAGTTGATCTCCAACCAACCTAAATTTGATTCTTAGTTTATTTCCTTCTCGATTAAAGCTTTCGAATTGAGGCCCAGAAGGAATTAACTTCTCATTATTTAATTTTCTTGCCTGAAGCCATAGTCGCTCACCTACGTCTTTTTTGTTTCGTGGATGAATATCATCGGCTACCCCTAAATCTATGATTACAGCCATTCCAGTATTTGGCAAGTCTAAGGTTTGAGTTTGTGCTTCTCTCAAAAATGCCCAATCACTTTCAGGTTGAACTTCCTTTGGTTCCATAAAATTGGCTAGCTGAACGAATAAGAAAGGAAAATCTCCAATGTTCCACTTATTTCTCCAATTGCTGATCATTGAAGAAAAGAGCTCTTTATACTCTTCATGACGTCCTGCGTTACTTTCACCCTGATACCAGATTACTCCTTTTATTGGGTATTTCACTAAAGGCAAAATCATGGCATTGTACATCATTCCCGGTTTAAAAGCATTCCATTCCACTTTAGGAAGTTGTGGTTCTACAATTGAATTTGAATATGTCCAATTTCCTTCAAGGGATATTTTTTTACCGTTTTGAGTTAAATACATTTCATCTTTAGAACCTACCACCGGTTGGTTATTCCAAGTATTTACTACTCTAAAGGTCAAGACATTGGATCCAGAAAGTAAAAGTTCTGATGGAAGCCTTAAATCTTCCATTTCCATACCCCAATCCTTGTAATGAATTTGTGATCCATTCAAATAGATATAAGCCATTTGCTGGATTTCAGGGAGGTGCAGTGTAACTGTATCTGTTGAGTTTAGTCTAAACTTTTTTCTCAACCAGGCAATATGTTGCAGTGGATTTGACGCAGGTAAATTTATAGTCCGCCACTGACTATCATTATAGCCTAAATTGGCTATTTGTTTAGCAGTTATGGAGTCTGGCTTTGTAACCAGAAGATCGCGCATTTCACGATTTTTTTCATTTGCTAAATTCTCTTTTTCCCATTTCTCCTGGTTTTCGAGAATATCCTTTGCCTCGGCCTGATAAGAGTGGTTCTTACTAGCGAGAATTTCTAGGTCCGTCCAGCCTTCTGCTGGTGAACCTCCCCAATTTGATTCAATTATACCAACCGCAACTTTTTTCTCTAAATTATTTCGCTTAGCAAAAAACCAAGCTACGGCAGAAAAATCAGGTAAATTTTCTTGATTTGCGACCTTCCAGCTCCCTTCTTTTAATTCAGTCTGAGGAATCGCACTATAAGTTCTTGCCACTTTAAAAAAGCGAATCATGGGATTACCACCTTCAGCAAACTCTTCTTCTGCCCCAATGACTCCGGATTTTAATGGCCATTCCATATTGGACTGACCTCCTGCTAACCATACATCACCGATGTACACATCCTCAATGACCTCTTCATTGATTTCTAGTTGATAGGGCCCACCAGCTTCTGTTTTTGGTAGTTTGATAATCCAAGTGCTATCCAATTCCACACTCGCACTACCAATAGCTCCTGCAATACTTGCTCTAACATTTTCCCCAGGAATACCCTTTCCCCAAATTGAAATTCCCGCATCCCGCTGAATTACCATGCCATCTGTAAATAGCGGAGGTAGAATTACTTCTGAGTCAAATTTCTTTGAATCACAGGAGTAAAGTATCGAAACGAAAGTGATAAGTAGAAGCTTTTTCATAGTCAGTCAGGGTGCTAAAAAAGAGACCCGAAGGTCTCTATGTGTTAAATGTAACGATTTAAAAGATTCTCGAAATACTCTTGCTTTCCGCTGATTTGTTTTGGTTCACCAACTTCTATAGCATAAGCTCTTAGATCTTCCAAAGTAAGACTTCCGGCTTCGAAAAGCTTTCCTTTCCCAGAATCAAAACTAGCATAACGATTTTTTCTTCTTTCAAGATAATCGGACTTCTCTAAAATATCCTGAGCAATTAGCATCCCTCTTGCAAAAGCATCCATACTTCCGATATGAGCTAAGAATAAATCATCCATATCTGTCGAGTTTCTTCTGATTTTGGCATCAAAATTTACTCCGCCACCTTGAATACCAGAAGATGTCAAGATCGTTAGCATCGCTTCAGTCATTTCCTGGAGATTCATTGCAAATTGATCTGTATCCCAACCGTTTTGGTAGTCCCCTCTATTGGCATCAATGCTACCTAACATTCCTGCGTCAGCAGCCACTTGAAGCTCATGTTGAAACGTATGCCCTGCTAATGTGGCGTGATTTACTTCAATATTTAATTTGAAGTCTTTGTCAAGTCCATGCTGCCTTAAAAACCCAATGACAGTAGCCGAGTCATAATCATATTGATGTTTGGTAGGCTCCATTGGTTTTGGCTCAATAAAAAATGTTCCTTTAAATCCATTTTTTCGAGCATAATCTCTTGACATGGTAAGAAATTTCGCCAAATGCTCAGTCTCACGCTTCATGTCAGTATTTAACAATGACATATATCCTTCCCTACCTCCCCAGAACACATAATTTTCTCCGCCAAGGGCGATGGTTGCATCTATTGCATTTTTAACCTGAGTTCCTGCCCAAGCAACAACACTAAAATCAGGGTTAGTAGAAGCGCCATTCATGTACCTAGGATTAGAGAACACATTAGCGGTTCCCCAAAGTAATTTTATTCCAGTTTCCTTTTGTTTTTGCTTCGCGTAATCCGTGATGATCTGCAAATGATTTTCATATTGACTCAAACTCGAGCCTTCATCAATCAAGTCAATGTCATGAAAACAATAATAAGGGGCTCCTATTTTGGTAATAAATTCAAATGCTGCATCCATTTTATCTTTTGCCCGCTGAACAGGGTCAGCAGCAACATCCCAGGGATGGCGAATAGTGCCGGGTCCGAAAGGATCTCCTCCCGTTCCACAGAAGGAATGCCAATAAGCAATCGCAAATTTGAAATGCTCCTTCATTGTTTTCCCAGCTATGATTCTGTTTTCATCATAAAAACGAAACGCTAAAGGATTATCGGAATCTTTGCCTTCAAAAGGAATTTTACCAATGTTTGAAAAATAGGTCTTAGACATGATTTAATAGGTTTTTAGGTTTATTATAAATTATTTTTTTAGCTGATCAAGCGCTTTACACCAATTTTGATAAACCTCTTCATATTGATCGAAGAAATTTGGGTTTGGTTCCAAAGCATCTAATAATCCAAGTCCATGAAAAGCCTCCCCTTCGGATGTAAAAACACCTGCACCAATTCCCGCTCCTCTTGCAGCCCCTTGAGCCCCGTCTGTATCATAAAGTTCTAAAACAACTTGATTCATATTGACAAAGGTCTTTCGAAATAGCGGACTCAAAAACATATTGGCATGACCTGCTTTGACAGTTTTGAGATTCATTCCCATCTCTTGCATTATTCTGAAACCATAAGTCAAGGCAGAAACAATCCCTTCTTGAGCAGCTCTCAGCATATGATTTTTGGAATGTTTTAGTAGGTCAATCCCCAACAAATGAGCTCCAATACTAGCATTTTGAAGAATTCGTTCAGCTCCATTACCAAAGGGAATAAATTTTAGGCCTTCTGATCCAATAGGTACGGAGGCAGCCATCATATTCATTTCTGGATAATCAATTTTTTGACCTCCTAATAGTTTTTTCACCCAACTATTAAGAATTCCAGTTCCATTCACACAAAGTAAGACCCCATAAGAAGGGTTTTGCTGGGTGTGATTCACATGTACAAATGTATTTACACGTGATTTTGGGTCATAAAGAGGTTTATCGCAAACTCCATATACAGTTCCAGATGTTCCTGCAGTGGTAGCTAATTCCCCTGGTTTTAACACTTGAAGGGAAAAAGCATTATTTGGTTGATCTCCAGCCCGGTAAGTAACAGGCACCCCAATCTCAATTCCTGTTAAGCCACTTGCCTCTGCAGTTACTTTTCCCTGTAATGAAAAAGAAGGTACTACTTTTGGGAGCCAAGATTTATCGATGTCATAATGGTTCAGAACTTTTTGACTAACACCATTTTCCTTGAAATCCCAGAAAATCCCTTCTGACAATCCCGTCTCAGAAGTCAAAATTTCACCGGTCAATTTCATCGCTATGAAATCGCCTGGGAGCATAATTTTATTGATTTTAGCTGCTAATTCAGGCTCATTCTGAATCACCCATCTAAGCTTCGATGCAGTAAAATTACCAGGTGAATTAAGCAGATGACTAAGGCAATATTCTTCTCCTATTTGTTTGAAGGCATCATTGCCAATTTCAACAGCGCGGCTGTCGCACCAAATAATTGATGGTCTTAGAACTTGTTGATTAGAATCTACAAGCACTAATCCATGCATTTGATAGGCTATTCCGATTCCTTTAAGTTCACCTGACTTTACTTCACAAAGCGACAAAACATGATTAGAAGCTTTTTTGACATAGGTCCACCAAGTCTCAGGATCCTGCTCAGCCCAACCTTTTTCGGGAGAATTAATAAGCATCTCCTCCTCTGGAAAAGATTTAGCACCTATTGATTTACCAGAATCGGAATCCAAAAGAGAAACTTTGATCGAAGAACTACCAATATCAATACCTAATAACAGTTTTCTCATTTTAGGTTATTTTACCAGAATACGATATAAAGTGCAGCAATAATTCCAGAAATAATAAAGGCGCCAATTTTAAAACCTGTACTAGTTTTAAACAAGGCCCTATTTACCTCAATACTATTTGGATGATCTTTTCCTTTACCTTCAATTAAGCTAATTGCAATCATAAGCGCCGCCAAGATAAGGAATACCACACCCATTCGATCAATGAACGGAAGTGCTGGAAATGCTACTTTAAGAACTACAGAAAGCGGGATACTCAAAGCAGCTCCCACTAAAGCCGCATTGGAAGTAGTCTTCTTCCAGAAAACACCAAAGAAGAAAATAGCAAATACACCTGGGCTAATAAATCCGGTGTATTCTTGAATGAATTGGAACGCTTGATCCAATTGCCCAAGAGCAGGAGCCACAATCGCCGCAACAACAAAAGCTACTACAGCAGTGATTCTTCCAACCTGTACTTGCTTTGCCTCAGAGGAGTCTTGACCAAAATATTTCTTATAAATATCCATGGTGAAGATGGTCGAAGTACTATTTGCCATCGAAGCTAGGGATGAAACAATAGCGGCTGTCAACGCTGCAAAAGCCAATCCTTTTAATCCTACTGGTAGTAATTGAAGCAAAGTCGGGTAAGCACGATCTGACTTTACCAATCCGGTAATTGGATCCTTCATTGAATCTATAAAAGAAACATCAACTCCATTTTTAACAATCACCCAAGCAGCAATACCAGGAATCACAACAATTAGTGGCATTAATAACTTCAAAAATCCTGCGAAAATCATCCCTTTTTGAGCCTCATCCAAACTTTTAGCTGCAAGTGCTCGCTGAGTAATGTATTGATTGAATCCCCAATAACTCAAATTGGTAATCCACATACCACCCACTAAAACGCTCAAACCAGGCAAATCCAAGTAAGCATCACGAGTACCACCTTTTCCATCTGGAATCATCATTTCACCTTGCGAAAGGATCATCGAAAAATGTCCAGGGACTTCCTTTCTCAACAATCCTAAACCTTCCCAAGCATCTCCCCCGCCTACCATTTGTAGGGCAATATAAGTAGTTGCCAAGCCACCTGCGATCAAGAAAACTACTTGGACCACATCAGTCCAAGCAACTGCTTTTAATCCACCATAAATCGAATAAAGCATTGCAAAAAGCGCTAGACCAATAATTCCATATACCAATGGAACATTTAGGATAGTATTCAAGCTAAGTGCTCCAAGATAAAGCACTGACGTTAGGTTGACGAATACATAGAGTAAAAGCCAAAAAATAGCCATCGTCGTTCTAACGCGCGTGTCATATCGATCCAACAAGAAACCAGGCATGGTATAAATGCCCTTTTTGATGTAAACAGGAAGAAAGAATATCGCTACGACTAATAATGTGGCAGCTGCCATCCATTCATATGTCGAAATTGCTAAACCCAATGCAAACCCTGAACCCGACATTCCTATAAATTGCTCTGCAGAAATGTTTGAAGCAATTAATGAAGCACCAACTGCCCACCATGGTAAAGCTTTAGACGCTAAGAAATAATCAGATGAATTTTTTATATGTCCTTTTTTTTCTCTCGAAACGAAGAGGCCCATTCCAATAATGAGCAAACAATAGCCGACAAATACGGCTAAATCTAAAGGTTCTAATAGCATGAGGTGAAGAGTTTAGGTTTAATCTTTGGGTAATTGACTAAAATTGATTGTGCAAACCTTTAAATATAAGATAATATGCAAACGTCTGCATCATTAAATTTCGACTTTTTGAAGTCTGCTAAGTAAAAATTCGCTGAACTTATTGATAACTAGAAGTTACACTATTTTAAAATTTCCATTTTACCCGTAGTCACACCATATCAATTTCAAAATTTGGGTATGAAATTGATTTTTCATTCCTGAGAATTTTATTCTCAAAGATTATCCTTCCTTCCTTTTGGCACAATTTAAACCAATACTGTGTCGTATGCGGTCAAAATTATGTTCATTATCGGTCAGTTCTTTTGAGTGATCAATAGAGAAGTTGTTAAAAAATATTTTTGTACAACCGTTTATATAGAAATAGGAGGAATTAGTTCGATTTTTCATAGAATTTCCTAGCATAGGATTTACCTTAGCATCAAAATTGAACCTTAAGCTCCCATGGCTAACAAAAGCAGTGTATTTGATATGATAGGACCAGTTATGATTGGACCTTCTTCTTCACATACTGCAGGTGTCGTTCGGATAGCCCGAGCAGCAATACGGATTTTAGGAGGAAAACCCGACGAAGCGATCATTACTTTTTATAATTCTTTTGCAAGAACTTATGAAGGTCACGGTAGTGATCGAGCAATAATCGGAGGGCTTATGGATTTTAAAACTGACGATCCTTTAATTAAAAATTCGCTCGAAATTGCAAAAGAGAAAGGGCTTATATTCAAATTTAAATCGATAGGAAACTCATCCGTACATCATCCCAACACCATAAAACTCAACTTAAAAAAGGGAGAAAAAACAATTGAGGTCGTTGGGGAAAGCTTAGGAGGCGGAGTGATAAATATTGCAGAAGTTGATGGTTTTACCGCCAATTTTTCTGCTCAGAATCATAGCTTGATTATTAAAGCCAACGATGTATCCGGTGCAATTGCTTTCATTTCAAGTATAATTGCTCAGGAAAAAGCAAATATTGCGACTATGTCTGTATCAAGAAAAGGGAAGAATGATATGGCCTGCCACGTAATAGAAATGGATTCAGGAATTCAGAAGATCACTATTGAATACCTTAAATCCATTCCATGGATTAATGAAATAATTTACATTCCCGACATAGACCTTTAACACCACACATGAAAAAACTCTTTTGGAGTGCACTACTCTTAATTAGTGTTGCTTTTTCTTCAGCTGCACAAGATCTACCGACTGGTCCGTATGACTTGGAAACAGCTGTAGCTATTGCATTGGAAAACAACCTAAGTTTGAAGCGCACCGAACTTAACCAGCTCAGCACCGAAGCCACATTGATGCAAAACAAAGGAGCTAGATTCCCTACCCTTTCAGCCGGGGCAAGCTCAGGTTTTAGATGGGGTAGATCGATCAACCCAGTTACCAACCTTTTTGAAACGAATCGAATTGGAAACGTAAACCTTTCCGCCAACTCAAACATGACGCTGTTTGCTGGTAGTAGGATCACAAATACCTTGAACCAAAGCAAGACAAATCTCGAAGCGGGGCTGTATACAATTGAGGCGACCAGAAATGATATCACGTTGAATATTATCAACTTATTTGTCAATGTCGTATTTAACCGGGAACAATTGAATATTGCTCAAAGTCAATTAGCAACCTCTAAAGAGCAGCTTTCGCGAATTGAGAAATTGGTTATCGCCGGTTCATTACCCTTAGCAGATCAATATGATTTGCAAGCGCAAAATGCGACTAATGAATTGGAAGTAATCAATGCTACTAATAACCTGAGAATTTCGAAATTGAATCTTGCCCAAGCAATGCAGATTCCTTTCACAGATGATTTTCAAGTCGTGGAACCAGAATTTTCTATCAACGAAATGTTGATGGCTACCGAAAATCCAGAGGACATTTATGCGATTGCAGTGGAAACGATGCCTGAGATCAAGGCTGCAAAAGCTAGTGTTGAAAGTGCCGAATATGCTGTAAAAATTGCCAAAGGCACATTCTATCCCACTCTTGGACTCGGAGCTAATTTATTCTCCAACTATGTAGATCAAGTATTTGGTAGAGATCGTACAGGATTTGGACAACAAATCAATGACAACGTATCCCAAGCTTTAAACCTAAACTTGAATATTCCAATCTTTTCACAATTGAATAATAAAGCATCTTTGCAGCGAGCTAGAGTACAGCAGCAAATCAGTGAAGTTGCTGAAATAGAAGCAAAAAACACACTAAGACAGGACATCGAAACGGCTTACACTAGCGCCTTCGCAGCTGAACAATCTTACAAGGCGAATCTCATCCGACTTAAATCAGTTCAGGAATCATTCCGAATTGCTCAGCAGCGACTCGATGCAGGAGCTATCAACTCAGTTGATTTTCAAGTAGCTCAAAACAACTTATTCAATACTCAAGCTGATTTATTAAACGCAAAATACACCTACATTTTCAGGGTTAAAGTGTTAGACTTTTATCTTGGTAATCCAATTAATCTTAACTAAACCATGGCCAATAAAAAATCAAACAAGCTATTATACTACTTAGTAGGCGCTATAGTAGTACTAATTATTTTTGCAGTAATCGCTCGAAAGGCCGGATGGGTTGGTGGAGCTAAAGAAATCGAAGTTGAGGTAGCAAAAGTCTCAAAAACCAATATTGTAGAAAAAGTAAGTGCATCTGGTGAAATTCAACCAGAAGTTGAAGTCAATTTAAGTCCTGACGTAGCAGGTGAAATTATTGAATTGAATGTAGCTGAAGGAGATTCAGTGGAAGTAGGCAGACTTTTAGTAAAGATTCGACCTGACAACTTCATTACCGCGTTGGAACGAACTCGAGCAAATTTGAGCCAACAGCAAGCAAATCTTGCACAAACTAAGGCAGCTTTGCAGCGCTCAGAGGCACAATTTACCCAAGCCCAATTAAACTTCGATCGTCAAAAGAAACTTTATGAGCAAAAGGTAATTTCTGATCAGGATTTTGAAACTGCCCAAGCAACATTCATCAGTGCTCAAAAAGATCTTGAGGCAGCTAAGCAAAATGTAGTTGCATCTGAATTTATTGTAAAAAGCTCACAAGCCACTGTAAA
>JAHEBE010000346.1 GCA_024642365.1 Algoriphagus sp. | reverse complement strand
TTTAAGGCCGGGAATCAAGACATTTTCCAGTACCGAAAACTCATTGAGTAGATAGTGAAACTGAAATACAAAGCCGATCTTTTCATTTCGAAGTTTGGAAAGGTAATTGGCCGGTTTTCCACTGACCATCTCGCCATCAATAAGCAATTCGCCTTTGTAACTGGTGTCCATCGTGGAAAGAATGTAGAGAAGCGTGGATTTGCCGCAGCCACTTTTTCCTACCACGGATACAAATTCACCGCGATTAATCGTGAAACTGACCTTTTTCAATACCTGAGTTTCGATCGGGTTATAGAAAAACTTATCCACGTTTTTCGTTTGCAAAACAGGCTGATTCGTCTTCATCATTTCCCTCTGATTATATCCACTGGGTCCACAACACTTGCTTTTCGAGCTGGAAAAAATCCTGCTAAATACGTGGTCACTAAGCTAAATACGCCACCAATCAAGTAGTATTTGGTATTGAAATCGACCGGGAAAGTTTTTACGGTTGGCAGTGCCTCCGTTTCAAAAGGAATCCGTTCTATTCCCAGGCACGCAAAATATCCTAACAAAAGCCCGATTCCTCCGCCAATCAAACCAATGGAAAGTGCAATGGTGATAAAGATTCGCTTGACATCTGAACTGTTAAATCCGATTGCTTTTAGAATGGCAATCGTGTCCAGCTTTTCATAAATCATCATGTTTAGAATATTATAAATTCCGAAACCAGAAACCACCAAGAGGGTAATTCCAACTGCATAGCTGATCAAAGTTCGGATGCTGGTGCCCGTTTCAAATTGCGCATTCACAGTCTGGATATCATCAGCCTCAATCTTGAAAATATCTCGGTATTCCCGTGCAAAAGCCGGAGCAAGATTGAAATCATGGAGTTTGACCTGGATATCTGTCAGGTAGGAGGCAGGTTCTCCCATCATTTTCTGCACCGTATTGATCGAGGCAAAGCTATTCGCATTGTCAAAATCGGCCAATCCGGATTGGTAATAGCCCACCACTTTGAGTTGCGCTTTATTTCCTTGGGCAGTTGTGACCTGGATGACGTCTCCGATATCTGCGAGCATTCGATCTGCCACTCCTTTGCCGAGGATGATACTATTCGTCTGAAGTAGATCTGCAGGGTTGCCTGTGGTCACATAATCTTGAAAGGCAAATAATGCTGTTTCCTTTTCGGGATCGATTCCATTCACTACGCCGGTTAAGTCGATCGTCCCCACATTATAAAAAACCTGAGAGGCAATTTTGGCACTGACACCTTTGACCCGGGGATCTGCATTTAAAGTCCGAAGAATGGGATCGGAATTGTAGATCGCCAATCTGGAATTGCTGGGTTTGATGGATCGAATTACATTTAGACTTTTTCCGAATTCCTCCGAAATGTCGATGGGTTGATTGGGGTTAGGTTTGATCTGGTTATAAAATCGAATATGTGGGGTTCGATTCAGGATCAATCCGTCCAGGAGCAAATTCAGCCCATTCATAAATCCCAATAAGGTCACAAACATGGTAATGCTAAAGGTGACCCCGATCGCAGCAACGACGGTTTGCTTTACTCTGGCAAACATCAAAGCCCTGGCAATTTCTAAAATCAGCGACCATTTCATGAGCCTGGCTTGGTTATTTTGGTCGTGGAGCTAAGGCCTTCTAAGATTTCTGCGGATTGATAATTTCGGATGCCCAGTTTGACGGCAATACTATCACCATCCTCGCCGAGTACATATTGGTCATTAATCAAATAGCTTCTAGGAATGATCAAGGCGTTTTCTTTGACTTCCAAAATGATATTGGCTTCCAAAGTTAGGTTGGGATACAGCCGTGGAGGCGCTTTGGTGAATTTGGCTTCAATCGTGAAACTCTTGGTATCCGAATCCATGATCGGATAAATTTTTGTCACCACCGCTTCAAAAGATTGCCCCTTGTAACTATCCATCGAAACTTGAATCGCCTGACCCAATTTCACTTTGGAAATATCGTATTCATCCACTTTCAATTCCAATAGAAACTCATTGCTGCTTCCAAGCACAGCCAGTGAAACCTGTGGAGTTACCATTTCCCCTTTTTCCTTGAGCAGGGCATATAGGGTGCCTTTGATTTTACTTTTTAGGATATAATCGCTTTCCAAAACGCGGCTTATAGCCAGGTTTTTTGAGGCATTATTTTCATTGAATTCAATCTCTCTTTTGAGATCCTCAAACCGTAATTCTGCGGTTTCAAAAGCAGTTTTGGAATTTTCATAAGCCAGACTTCGCTGCTCTAATTCCACTTCAGTTCCGATATTCTGACTCCAAAGGTTTTTTTGCCGGGCATAAAGCAGGGAATCGTTAATCATCCTGCTCTTGGCAAGATTGATCGCTAGCTGAAGATCCCGGAGTTTACTTTGATTGGTTTTTTGATCCGCATAGTTCCGGGCGATTTCGGCGCTTTCTCTACTTAATTTTTCCCGCTCGGAATAAACAGCCAAGATGGGTGTCCCGATTTCAACCGAATCACCCTCGTTGATAAAGATCTCTTGGATCGGGCCAGAAGCATTTGTAAAGGCATCGTACTGATCCACAGCTAGGATTTTTCCGGAGGCATAAACGGACTCTGTGATTTTTCCGGTTTTAGGTAAAATAGAAGTATCATCTCCGGTGCTGCAGGAAAAAAGTAAAAAAACAGGCAGGATTGAGGCAAGGAGAATCGAGGCGGAAATACGAGAATCGAGGGGATCGTTCATGGCTAAGTTTTCACCAAAATAACTATTTCATTTAAAACTTTTTGGTGATAAGAATCATATAAGTGGAAAATCAAGGTTTATTGGGAAGTGAAGAAATGTTCTATTCCGAATTTAATGAAAGGTGAAAAACAAGGTTAGTCAAACTTTTATTTGAAACCTTGGATATTCATTCTTTGCTAAAGTTTCAACTTTTGGTTAATGGGTCAAGGCCCCATTCTTTTTGGCATTTTCGAGAGGTTTCCTTTGTCACTTTTTGGCGGCCAAAAAGTAACCCAAAAGCCCTGAGCCTCGGTCTTTTCTTTCCGCTGGAAGCTTTTTGGATTAAGTTGGAATGCTGGGCCAGCGGAATTTTGTGCTGTCTTGCTCACCTAAAAATGACTGGATCTCCCTCGTTCCTCGTGAGCTAAGTCATTTTCTAGACGGTTTGCAAAACAGCCCAAAACCGAAAATCCCGTAAGGCTCACCCATCCGGATACGATCTTCCAAGGAAGTACAACATGAAAAATTAAGTATTGAAATCATTAAATATGGGGTAGAGCCCAAAAAAATAAGT
>JAHEBE010000345.1 GCA_024642365.1 Algoriphagus sp. | reverse complement strand
AGGGATTTCTTCATTGGACTATTTTATTTGGAATAATTCGATTCAATAACTTTTCAAAAAATGGGATAAAAGGTAAGATCATCAAGACTCCGAGGATATTAAAAATCACATGACCATTGGCAATCAATTGGCTCATTTCTGATGATTTGCTGACCAAATAAATCAGTTGGAGGAGGTAATCAAAAAAAAGTAAGCCAACTGAAATACTGAGTAAATTAAAAGTCAAATGGAAAACTCCAGCACGAAGTGCGGCTCGAGAACCTTTGATGGTTGCCAAAAGTGTATCGGAACAAGTACCCAATTCAGCACCGAGCATAATCGCAATCCCTCCTGAGGCCTCAATCAACCCTTGTTTGCCCAATAATATTGCAATTCCTACTGTAGCGCTACTCGATTGGATGAGCAGGGTCATCAAACCTCCAACCCAAACTCCTTTAAATGCACTTTCATCGATTTGTGTGAGTTGAGTAATGAAGAATTCACTCTCTCGTAGCGGCATGACTGATTCCTCCATTACAAAAAGCCCAAAAAATAAGAGCCCAAAATAGAAGAGAGCACGACCATAGGTTTCTTGAGGTTTTTGCTTAAAAAAAATCAATATGACTAGACCCAAAGCCATTGGGATTACAGCATAGCTTGAAATATCCAAAGCAATCAATTGACTGGAAACAGTCGTGCCTATGTTGGCTCCCAAGATGATTCCCATCGAATTTCTAAAACTTAAACCCTTGGCATTGATCAATACGATCGTGATGATAATCACTGCGGAAGAGGAGCCCATTAAGGCTGTGGCTAGAATTCCGGCCAGAAGCGAACGCCAAACATTATTGGTAAAGCGATCGATGTAAACTTTTGCTTTCCCAGCAAAGAAGCCTTCCAAAGCTGCAGAAAGCTGAGAAATAGAAAAAATGAAAAGGATCAAACCTCCAAGGAAAAGTGGTAGGATGGAATTCGTCATGAAATCCAATTTAAGAAAATTCACCTCCCCATCGATTTTATTCGGCTCCTTTTGCAATGAAATAGGGTAAAAGATGCTAAATTATTTTCGTTCAAAAACCCCAAAGCCTATGAATCTCAACCGGATGCCTTACTTGATATTTCTACTGCTGATCAGTTTTGCCTGTAAAAGCCCCGAGGAGGAAAGCCCCAAACCTATAGCTTATCCTAATCGCCCGAATATCGTCTGGCTGGTAGCAGAGGATCTTTCCCCACAACATTTAGGAATATACGGAGGTACAGGAGGTAAAACCCCTTATTTGGATTCGCTTGCTAGGGATGGCGTCTTTTATACACATGCTTATTCCACAGCGGGAGTTTGTGCGCCAAGTCGTGCAGCCTTAATCACTGGCGCTTATCAAACTTCCATTGGAGGGCATCACATGCGCACATTGGGGATGTCCCAAAATGCCCTTGATGCCTATCCTCCCGGTCATAAATCCTATTCTGCAGTGATTCCGGAGAATATGAAAACCTATCCGGAATACCTCCGAATGGCTGGATACTACACCAGCAATAATGTCAAAGAGGATTACCAATTCCGAAGTCCTGTGACCATGTGGGACGAAAGTAGCAACAAAGCGCATTGGAGAAATCGCAAAGACCCCAATCAACCATTTTTCTCGATTTTCAACTTTACCATTTCTCATGAATCTCAAGTGTGGGCACGAGCGGATGAACCCTTACTGGTGGATCCAAAGGATGTTTATATTCCGCCTTATTATCCAGATGATTCGATTAGTAGGGCGGTGATGGCTCGATTCATCACGAATGCCATGCGGATGGATGAGCAGGCTGGAGAGATCATCCGGCAATTGAAGGAAGATGGACTCTATGAAAATACGATTATCTTTTTCTATGGAGATCACGGAGATGGGCTTCCTTATGCCAAACGAGAACTGTATGATCGGGGATTGAAAGTTCCTTTGATCGTCAAAGCCCCATTCTTGGAAAAGGGAGGAAAAGTAGAGGAGCTGGTTAGTTTTGTGGATTTTGGCCCGACAGTACTATCGCTTGCAGGAGTTCAAATTCCGGAAAGTATGCAAGGCCAAGCTTTCCTCGGAGCGCAAAAAGCTCCAGAGCGAAAATATATCTATGCCGCTCGGGACCGGATGGATTCAGAATACGACAGAGTGCGTGCGGTTTCGGATGGACGATATAAGTATATCCGAAACTACATGCCAGAGAAGCCCAACTATCAAAATATCCAATACCGACTCAATAATCCCTTGATGATCCATTTGCTGGAATTAAATGAAAAAGGATTATTGGATGCAAACCAAGCTCGATGGTTTGCAAAGACAAAGCCGGAAGAAGAACTCTATGATACCAGCACTGATCCTTTTGAATTCAAAAATTTGGCAGCCAATCCAGACTATGCCGAAAAGCTTGCCGAACTCCGAGCTGCACACTTAAAATGGATCGATGACTTTGGAGATCTCGGAGCGATAAACGAACAGGAGATGGTCAGAAATTGGTGGGGAGGCAAAGAAAGTCCGCCTATGACTGCTGAACCTACGATTTCTTTTGAAGGAGGGAAAGTCACCTTGAATTCAGCAACCAAAGGAGCTTCAATTGGCTACCGCAAATCAACTGGAGATACTTGGTCCGTTTATCAAAATCCATTTGAATGGACTGCTGGAGATTCACTGTATGTGAATGCGATGAGGATTGGGTATGAAGCTTTTGAAATTGCTGTTATTATTAAATGAAATTCGGACTGATATGAAATCGAAATTAACAATATGTCTGAATTTGATTCTCCTTTTCCTGCCGTCTTTAGGACTACTAGCTCAAGAAAATATGCTTTGTCAAGGGGCATACTGGACCGAGGATGAGGCAGCTTTATTTATGGATGAAACTGCCGGGAGTTGGGAGGGAAAATCAGAATGGGAAAAACGTGCTGAATTGATAAGAAAGGGGATTTTGATGGGAATGAAACTCGATCAAATGCCAAAAAGAGATACGCCATTTAACACCTTGATTCATAGTACCCGGGAAATGGATGGCTATATCGTAGAAAATATTGCCATCGAAAGTTTCCCGGGATTTTTCATCACAGGAAATCTCTATCGTCCCAGCAAGCCAGAGCCGTTTCAAAAAAGTCCGGCAATTTTAAGTGTACACGGACATGGAAATAATCCGAGATTTGGGGAAAGTGTCCAAAAGAGAAGCGCTGCTTTTGCCCGAATGGGGGCTGTAGTTTTTGCCTACGATATGATAGGGTATGGTGATTCCAAGCAAGTGGAGCATAAAATGCCTATTGCATTGACCATACAAACTTACAATTCTCAACGAG
>JAHEBE010000344.1 GCA_024642365.1 Algoriphagus sp. | reverse complement strand
AGGGTGGTTATTTGGGTGATTGCACAAAAATGTTTGGTTTTATTTTGTGCGGAGTCAAAATAGTAAATATCTCTTTTATTACTAGCCTGTTGCGGATGCTATTTTAATTTTTCTAACTAGGAAAAAATTGAGAATTAATTATCCCAATTTTCCGAGTAAGCAGGTACGATTGTTTTGCGTCGAAAAATTTTCTAAACCCCCAAGGGTTTTAACAGTTTTACTAAAAAAGATATTATGAATAAATCATCCTTCTTCTTTCTCTCCCTTTTTGGATTGATAATTTCCACCGGATGTTTTGCCCAATCCAATTCAAAATCCAAGACAGAACCCTATACTTTCAAATCTCCTTCCCGAGACGGAACAGGAAAAATCTTTATGGGTCGGGAAATTTCTCAAGTAATGGGTTTTGCAGGGAAATCTTGGCTGGAACGCCAAAGTCGGGAGCAGGAAGAAAGTGTTTCTTTGGCCATCAAAAATTTACCGATCAATTCTTCCAGTGTGGTCGCCGATATTGGAGCTGGGTCGGGCTATTACACGTTCAGGATCGCTCCATTAGTGCCAAATGGAAAAGTCTTTGCCGTGGAAATTCAAGATGATGCGATCGGCTTTTTAACCAAGCGAAGCAAAGAGCTAGGATTTACAAATGTGATACCGGTAAAAGGAGCAGAGCAGAGTCCAAATCTTCCCGGCAACTCTGTTGATTTGGCAATCATGGTGGATGTGTACCACGAACTCTCTTATCCCAAAGAAATGTTGGAATCAATTTATAATTCCCTCAAGCCTGATGGGAAGTTCCTATTACTTGAATATCGAGGCGAGGATCCTACAATTCAAATCAAGCCGCTTCATAAAATGACCCAAAAGCAAGTGGAAAAGGAATTAAATGCAAATGGATTTCAATTGGTGGAGAATGGGAAATTCATGAAAATCCAACACTTTTTGGTCTTTGAGAAAAAGAGTAAATAATTCTCCGAATTACTATCAGTGACCAACTCTAATTTTTTTTCACAAGCCTGAATATATGCTCGTACCTTTGTGGCATGTCCACTTCCACAAAAAGTCAAGCTGAAATTCTCTCCAAATTGGGAATTGCTGCATTGAATCCAATGCAGCTTGCCGCTCAAAAAGCCATCCAGTCCAAAAAAGATTTGATACTTCTTTCGCCAACTGGCACTGGAAAGACCTTGGCTTTTCTTCTTCCGCTGATTGCTCGATTGGACGAAAACCTAGATGAGGTTCAACTTCTGATCATCGCTCCTTCGCGCGAATTGGCGATTCAGATTGAGACTGTGATGCGTGAGATGGGAACCGGATTTAAAGTAAATGCAGTCTATGGAGGCCGAGCAGGATCAAAGGATCGGATTGAGATCAAACATCGGCCGGCTGTATTGATTGGAACACCGGGCCGTGTTGCGGATCATCTTCGACGTGGGGCTTTCGAAACCAAGTTTATCGAGACGTTGGTTTTAGATGAGTTTGATAAATCCTTGGAAATCGGGTTTGAACTGGAGATGAAGCATATTCTTGAGTTACTTCCAAAGGTGAAGCAGCGAATATTGACTTCAGCGACTCAGGATGTGACTATCCCTCAATTTGCTCAGCTCAAAGCGCCAATCCAGATAGATTTTTTAAGTGAAAAAATCTCCCAGCTTGAGGTGAAGCGGGTACTTTCTCCTTCGAAGGATAAACTGGATACGCTGATTGATTTGATCAGTAATTTGGGAAACCAAAACGGGATTATCTTTTGCAATTTTAAAGATTCCATCCAGCGTGTTTCTGATTTTTTGAGCAACCATCAAATCTCTCATGGGACGTTCCATGGAGATATGGAGCAGCAGGATCGGGAGCGTTCCTTGATCAAATTCCGAAATGGGACGCATCAAATCTTATTGGCTACTGATTTGGCAGCACGAGGAATTGATGTTCCGGAGTTGAGTTACATTATTCACTTCCAATTGCCCAATCGGGAATCAGAATTCACACATCGAAATGGACGGACTGCGCGAATGAATGCTGCTGGAACTGCCTTTATTCTGTGTCATGAAAAAGAGCGTCTACCCGATTTCGCCACAAATACCCCAATCGCGCATTTAAGTCCTGCAAAACTTCCTGCCCCATCCGAATGGTCCACACTTTTCATTTCCGGTGGTCGGACGAATAAAATTTCCAAAGGGGATATTGCAGGACTATTTTTGAAGCAAGGAGGACTTTCTGCCGATCAGTTGGGGATCATCGAGCTCAAGACGGATTGTGCTTTTGTAGGGGTGAAAAGTGCCCAACTGGCGAAGCTGTTGCCAAAAGTGAATTCAGTAAAACTGAAAGAAAAGAAAGTAAGAGTTACCTTAGTTTAATAGAAAAATTGAGTGTCCAAAGGGGATTTTAAATCCCTTTGGACACTATTTTTTTAGCTGAATAAATAAAGAGTCTCTTTATCCACATCCTTACTCATCATATATTCTAATCTCATTTTGCATTTTTGAAGCTTTTCAAGGGATTCAATATCTGCTCCAGGATGACTGCCACTGTTAAATCGAACCGCGGTTCCAGCCATGCACACCATCAGCATGCCTTTGCCACCTCCCACTTCTGAATAGTCAATGTCAGTTCCCAAAATTGCATGACCCCCCATCAGTAAGGCTTTAGTACGCAACGTTGCCATACAGTTGTCCTCTCCTTGTTTTATTTTAGAGTTAAAAACTTGTGACTCCTTGCCAAAAAAATCAGTCCAGGAGGAGGCGATCTCTGAAATCAAACCCGTACCAATAACAGATTGGGCAGACACAATTCCAAGCGTATTGTAATCCCAGTCGGAAGGGGAATGGATGGTGACAATCGGAATATTTTTAAGTTCAGTTTCCAATCGAACCTTAAGTAATTTTAATTCTTCCTGATAATTATTTTTTGCTTCCAAAAGCATATCTGAGACGCAATGACTGCAATAGGATGTGGAAGTGTTTTCTGTAAAATCATGGATGAAAGCGACTTGTTTTTCATCGACAAGTCTATTTTCCTTGAGAAATCCGGTTTTGATTTCAGCGTTACAATTTGGGCATTGAGTCATAGTGAGTGAAGGTAAAGGTGGACGGTATCTAGAAAGGTTGTGAAAAAAAATCAAAATGAAAACCTCGGATGAAGCGTTTTCTTTTTTTTAATAGGCTGGATTCGAATTTCTCTGAACATTATTTTAATGACTCCGCGATTCGGGTAAAGAGTTTATAACCATTGTTTTCAATATTCCACTGATCATAGTTGCCGGCAGTGGTGATAACCAGCATCTGATTCGGTAGATCAAAAAATATC
>JAHEBE010000343.1 GCA_024642365.1 Algoriphagus sp. | reverse complement strand
TGAATTTGCCGCCATCATCGCCATGCTCAAAGTAGGAGAAGCCATCATGCCTTCTGGATACCTCCTCAAAGTGAAACAAGAAAACTGGATCAAGGAAGCGCTGAAAGGAAAAATTATTGGAAAAAAGGACTTGGCCGAGCACCTAGGCTATGCCGAAGAATTGGCGAAGCAGGTCATGGCAATTGCCAGAAAAGACGGTTATCTCCAATTATCCACGCTGACCCGCTATACTCCCAAACAAGCCGAAGGGCACTGGTATCCTACCCCTCCAGCCTATATGTCGGCTATCGAACCGGAATGGAAAACTATCCGTCCATTTTTTATCGAAGATCTCCAAGCTTTTGCGCCAAAAGCAATGGCTCCTTTTAATTTGGAAAAGGGCTCCAGCTTCGAAGTACAACTTAACGAAGTCTTCCAGGTCACCAAAAACTTAACAGATGAGGAAAAGTTGATTGCCAACTTTTGGGATTGCAACCCTTTCAAAGTGGAATTTTCGGGACACATGGCGATGGGGGTTAAAAAGATTTCGCCTGGCGGACATTGGATTGGGATTACCGGAATCGCTGCGCAAAAGCAAAACTTATCCTTTGCAGAAACTGCCTACATCCATGCTTTGGTGGGATTGACTCTCCATGATGCGTTTATTTCCTGCTGGAAGGCAAAATATGAAACCGATCGAATTCGACCGGAAACCGTCATTAATCAACAACTCGACCCGAATTGGAAGCCCTTGCTCCAAACGCCACCTTTTCCTGAATACACCTCTGGACATTCGGTGATTAGCCGGGCTTCCGCTATGGTTTTGACCGGATATTTTGGAGATAATTTTGAGTTTACTGACACCTCGGAGATCTACTTCGGACTTCCTGCTCGTCCATTTCCTTCCTTCCGCTACGCATCAGAGGAAGCTGCCATTTCCAGGCTGTATGGTGGGATTCATTTCCGGGATGCCATTGAAAACGGCGTTACTCAGGGAGAAAAAATAGGCGAAATGATTTGGGGGAAAGTTTCGAAAAAATAAATCCAGGCTCTGAATTATTAATTTTTTTTCTTCTTGAAGAATTTTGGATCAAGTTAAATAACTCCCCTTAGGCCGTGAACAATACTTTTTTAAGCTTAAACATCTGATAAAATCACCAATCTATCAGTTCATATTCGATTGATCAGTGAAAAAAACTGCATCACTTCAGTTCTGAACTAATACAAATGTGTTCTGAGCTGATAGTTATCTGCTCTGAGCTGATAATTATGTGTTCGGAACTGATATTTATGTGCTCTGATCTGATAATTATGTGTTCTGATCTGATATTTATGTGCTCTGAACTGATAATTATGTGATCTAAACTGATATTTATCTGTTCTGATCTGATAATTAGGTGATCTAAGCTGATATTTTTCAGTTATGAGCTGATATGAAGGTGTTTTGGACTGATATGTTGAGGTTTAGCTACTGAGAACTGGAAAAATTTTACACAACTTATTCCTTTCTGGATTTTCAGTGAACAAACTCGCCTTTCCAATTCACTTCCACTTGAAATGAATCTAGCAATTCATTTAATAGAACAGCCACTTGACTACGGTTAAGCTTCTTATCTGTACTAAATTCGCCCTCCAATCCTGCACGCTTCCAAACCTGTGCAATTTCCAATAATGGAGTATTTGGCTTAATCTTTTCCAAGATCACTTGAAGTCTTTCCCCCGTCAGATACGCTCCTGAAGCTCCCCAAAACTCCTTTAGCTCGGAATACAAAGGTCTTAATCCATCGACCAACTCATATTCTGTAACCAATCGCTCCGGATAAAACCAAGTTTGATTTGCCCATAAGTATGGCACTCCTTCTCCTTTGAGTATTCCAGTGAGTCCAATTTTTTGGATGGCCCTGAAATGCGGGTCTTTTGTTGAGACGTCAATAAAAGGCATCAAATAAGCGCCTTGATTCAGTAAAGAGGCTTGAACCATTCGGATAGAAACCGCTTCAGGTACCTTTTTTGTCTTCAAAGCTACACTTGCTAGTGTTGCAGCAGCTTGACCAATTCCTAATACCACTGGCTGAAGCCGAGTAGCTCCATTGACGATATTTGATACAGAGATACTCTTCTCTGCCAAGATCAAACCTGAATGGTTTTTAGGGACCAGGGCGCCAAGTGGCACATTATAAGAGGGCACTCGGATTTTGATAAAATCAATTGCTGGTGCTGCAGTATTCTTTTTATGGTGATGGTCAATCGTGTAATCCCCGACAATCGCTCCAGTTCGATAAAATGGATTGGGAGCTGAATATGGCGCGAGCACGTAAGGGAGCGTAAAATCCTCTAAACCAAAATAGCGTCGAGATTCCCGATGATAAGGGATCATCGGTAAGTCATCAGCCGTAGGATACTCATCGGCTGCCAATCCGAGCTGTTTAAAACCTAAGTCGTGCTGAATAAAATAGACAAACCGCAAGGTCGCAGCTTTGGCCGCTTTAAGTGCTTCCACTCGCTCGGAAGGGCTCATTTCTACAATATTCAAGTAATAATCATTCCCACAGTTTGGCCAATTAATCATGTATTTACCATTTGGCAATTTTCCATAGTCAAGCATTTTCCCACAATCCAAAGTCGGTGCATCGTCTGTGGTAGGATCCGAATGGGCGCAAGCGCAAGCAAATTCAGCTGGGTCATAGTTATCCGGCTTGGGAATGGTTTTATCAGCCCCTACCCCATAATCTTGAAGTGTGGCAACATAAGTCAAATCTTGAATAATGTTATTTGCTGATTCCGGCGCATAGATTTCTCCGATTACGTCACGGTCATCCATACCTAGTCGATAAGGTAGTTCTTGACCTGCTGCCACATCTCCTAATTCTGTTGCATCAATCAACAAGGTCGAGGTTGCGAGTACTTCCTTTCCATTTTGAAGATAGGTCACCCTCCAGGCTCCGGACTCATAGCTGGCTTTTTTCCATTCACTTTGAAAAGCAATTTTTAGATTCGGAGTAGTGGCGGCCATCTCTTGCAAGATTTCATTTGCTACTTTGGGCTCAAATAAAGTGTTACTCACCCAACCTGTAGCCATATTTTGAGCCCCACCATAATAGGTTTCCAAGCGATGTTTGAATTCACCATAAATCCCACCTGAAATTTTATCGTTGCCGTCAATGGCTGATACTCCTGCAGCAGTTAGCATTCCACCTAGCCAAGTGCTTTCCTCAATGAGTAAGGTCTTTGTACCCAACCTGCCTGCTGTAATTGCCGCAGCAGTGCCGCTAGCACCTCCACCTACGATAATCAGTTCATAGTTTTCCTGTGCATTGGCAACATTAG
>JAHEBE010000342.1 GCA_024642365.1 Algoriphagus sp. | reverse complement strand
CATCGGCTTCTATTAATTGCTAAACAGGCTATAAATCAGATTAATGCACACAGTTTTTCCTATAAGCTTCATTCTTACCTTTCAATCATTCGCCCGAATGCGGACGATTTTGTCCGAGCTATTTCTAAATTTTTTTATAAAACCTTGTTTTTAGCCAATTGAAGCTTATTTCAGCTGGCACAAAAGTGGAATTAGAGTTGGTACCCAGAAAAATGAAAGAAGGAAGCTTTGATAAAGCCAAACCTTATGCTTTGTACTAAACCAACTTTGCACCAGTTATCATATGCTAAAAAATTATTTCAAAATCGCCTGGAGAGGATTGCTGAGACAGAAATCCTTCTCATTGATCAATATTTTAGGACTTTCTATTGGCTTGACTTCTTGCCTGATATTACTTGCTTTTGTAAAACATGAGCGCTCCTACGATCAATTTCATTCGGAGAGTGATAAAATTTTTCGGGTTGTTCAAGATGTGAATAAAACCAATCAATGGGCCTGGACAGGTGGTGGCTTGTCTGCTATGATCCGAAAAGAATTTCAAACCGACCTAAGTGAGGTAGTCATGGTCGTGCCTAGCGCGGTTTACCTGAAATCTCCAGATGGAATCGCTCCTGATGAAAGTTTCCAAGAACCTCATTTTTACTTTGCGGACGCAGGTTTTGATCAAGTTTTTGACTTTCCTTTGGTGGCAGGTTCTTGGCAGGGAGTTTTTGAAAATCCAAATCAATTGGTGATCACAGAGGAAAAGGCAAATAAATATTTTGGAGATGAATCTGCAATAGGAAAAGTGCTCGTTTCCTCCAATGGAACCTCCTATGAGGTCAAAGGGGTATTAAAAGATTTGCCCTCCAATACCCACATGAAGTTTGACTTTATATCAGGTATGGTCACCTTCAAATCACAGAATTACATTCCACTTGACAGTGAATTTTCAAGCTTTTGGTGGCCTCAGGGTTATACCTATGTGAAAACTACCAAAGGGGTAGATTCGAGTTTGATATCGGATCGGATTCAAGAAATAAATGGGAACTATCGAAATCCGGAGGAAGCTAAAAACTACCTGCATTATTTGCAGCCTGTGACAAGCATTCATTTAACTGGAGGGTATGATCGAGAGTGGACTCCTGTGATGTCCCAGCAGACCATTTATATTTTTGGATCAATAGGCATTTTTGTTTTACTCCTGGCTTGTATCAATTTTATCAATTTGGCCACAGCCCGCGCGATCAAGCGGATGAAAGAAATAGGAATCAGAAAAGTAAATGGAGCCAAGCGTGGGCAATTAATTCGCCAGTTTCTGACGGAGTCTTTCTTGATCAATGGAATTGCCATGCTGCTAGGCTTGGGATTGGTTTATTTGATTATCCCGATTACAAATTCATTAATCGGAGTACAGATCCCCTTTGAAATCTCCTCCGATCCCGCAATTAGTTCTTTCATTGGTTTGATTTGGGTGAGTTCCTCTTTGTTGGCGGGCATTTTTCCTGCATTCTATCTCTCAGGTCTTAAGCCCGAAATGATTCTTAAACAATCTGGAGGAGCAAAAGGAAACGCCAGTTTGAGAAAATCGCTCGTGGTATTCCAATTTATGCTATCTGCTTTGCTCGTCTTTTGCGGGGGAGTGGCCTATTTTCAACATAGCTTTTTGAAAAATTCAGACATGGGTTTTGACTATCAGGATTTGCTTTCGATCAAGTTAAATGAAGGAGATCTGAGTAATTTGGAAATGCTCAAAACTGAACTTTCAAAAGAGCAAGGAGTCATTTCGATTAATTCATCATCAGCAATTCCAGGTGTTGAAACTGGCTGGGCACCTTCGTTCTCGTTTACTGATATGAAAGAAGGAGAGGAAGGAAATGTGCATTTGCAATATGTAGATGCTGATTTTTTTGAAAACTTAGGAGTCAGACTTATTGCTGGTCGTGAGTTTGGAACGGCATATTCAGATCAAGGGACTACTTATTTAATGCGTGAGCGATTTGCTGCGATGGATGATTTGGGTGCAGTCATCAATGAATCAGCTGCCGCTTGGATGAAAAAGAATCCAGACGAAGCTTTAGGAATGGGTGTTCGGGCATTTACCGAAGAAAATGGGCAACTATTTTCGAATTACAATGGAAAAGTTGTTGGTGTGGTGGCAGATTACCATACTCAAAACCTCAAAGATGAAATCGTACCGACGGTTTATTTTCCCACCAAGACCGCTGCATTTGACGGCAGTCGCTACTTGCTGCTGCGCGTAGCAGAAGGCTTTGGAGCCAAAGAATTAGAAGGATTAAAATCCAGATGGAAAGAATTAGCACCTAATGTTCCTTTTGATTACAATTTTGTAGATACCACCATTGCGTTGCAATATGAACAAGAAGCAAGAATTGGGAATATTCTAGGGGCTTTTGCCTTTCTCACACTCTTTATTTCTTGCTTAGGATTACTTGGGTTATCAATTTTCACTGCAGAAAGCAAGCGTAAGGAAATCGGAATTCGGAAGGTTTTGGGCGCTTCTGTTTTTGGAATTGTTCAAAAACTCTCGCTTGAATTCTTAATTCCTGTAATAATCGCGATGGGATTAGCCTTGCCAATTGGCTACTATTTGATGAATGAATGGTTGGGCCAGTTTGCAAACAAAGTTTCGATTTCGATTTGGTTTTTCATAGGCACAGCCTCCATTTCATTGGTGATTGCTTGGCTCACGGTATCAGTTCAGTCTTGGCAGTCTGCTATTGCCAATCCTGTGGAATCCATCAAAAGTGAATGATTTGAATCAAGAATTGAAAAGTATGAAAGCTGAAGAGATGTCAGATTTCTGATATAAAATTTAGGATTCGAAGCAATTCAAAACAACCCAAAACCGACAACCGCTAACCGACAACTGACAAAGACAACCGAAAATGCTAAAGAACTATCTAAAAATTGCCTTAAGAAACCTGTTTAAAAATAAGCTCCATACCGGGATCAATTTAGTAGGCTTATCCTTAGGCTTAGGAGTAAGTATCCTTATTTTTCTTTTTGTGCAGCAGGAGATGAATTTCGATTCGTTTCATGAAGATGGTGATCGAATCTTTCGATTAAAAAGATTTGAAATGGTGGAAGGTTCGTTTCGGGAATCCTATTCAACACCCGCGATTACTGCCCCAGTGATCCAGGCGGAATTCCCAGAGATAGAATTGACGACACGGATGATCGGAGGAGGAGCACAAGCTTATCTCACTGATGAAATCACCGAGTTCCAAACCTTTCTGATGGTAAGTCCTTCTTTCCTGGAGATTTTCAATTTTGAGCTGTTGCAAGGTGAAAAAAGTAAAGCCCTGTCAG
>JAHEBE010000062.1 GCA_024642365.1 Algoriphagus sp. | reverse complement strand
AAAGCAAGATTACCGATACGACTCTAGAATTTTCCCAAAACAAGGGCTCCTGAACCTTATTCCTGATTTAAAAACTCCCATACATGTGGTCCCAAACGGTTTTGACACTGAGTTTTGGGATTCAGATTCTAGGGATAGGATTTCGTATAGTTTTATCTCAGTGGCTACTGGCACTTCCCATTCCCCGCGAGCACAGGTCAAAGGTTATGATTTAATTGAAAAATTAGCCGCTGCACATTCCGATTGGAGTTTTACTTTGGTGGGCGATGCTAATTATTTTTCCCCGAATAAAAACGTGAGCATCTTAGGAAAAAAGAGCCCAATTCAGCTCAAAGAATTGTATCAAAGTCGCCAATTTTACCTTCAGCTTTCTACTTCTGAAGGATTTCCAAATGCGTTAGGAGAAGCAATGGCTTCAGGATGTGTGCCTATTGGTTCGGCGGTTGGTGCTATTCCTGAAATCATTGGTAACCCTGATCTAATTCTGCAGCATAAAGATTTTCAAAGCTTGGAAATCCTTCTTTCCAAGCTAAATCCTGAAAAGCTGCAGGAATTATCCCTTCTGGCAAAAGCAAGAATTAAACATTCATTCAATTATGCTTCTCGCCAAAAACTTCTACTCGATCAACTAGCTGGCTGAAATTTGTAATCAGATCAACCGTACCCTTTAATTTTTCAAAGTAATCCAAAAAAGGGCCTGTGCGTAAAGTCACTGTTTTTAAAAGTATTGCAATCGACTTTTAAGGAACATCTAAACCAACGCCATGAAAAGAGATGCACCAAATGGTTATGGTACAAACTTCTTCAGGTGACCTTTATCACTTTCTTTCTTTCTAGTTCAGGTTAGATTTGAGAATAGATAAAAGTATCGCATTAAAAAAATCACAAACTGCAGATAAATATAAGGTGGCAATGCCACTCAACTGGGAGCCTGGAGAAAAAGTAATTGTTCCTCCACCGAAAACAGTAGAAGAAATGCTGGAGCGTGAAGCAAGCGACTATGAAATGGTCGATTTCTATCTGGCAAAAAAAGAGCTTACATAGGTAAGTTTGGTTAATGGGTTAATTGATCGGAAAGCCTTTTCAAAATTTTTGGGAAGGTTTTCTTTTTTTTCAGCCCTCAAACAGAATAATCTTAAATGGAATATTATAAAGATTGAAAAACCAGTTTTTGGGATTTTTACAAAAAAATAGACAAATCCATCAATTATTTAAACCGGTTTTTCAGAATCTTACAAAATCGACTTAAACATGAGCAAAAATAAAAGGAGCCTTTTCGAAAAAAGGCTCCTTAGCTGGGTCTATTGTAAATTAATTAAAACCATATAAATTTTGGCAAACAAGTAAATCAGTAAACTTTTTCGTCTATCAAAATTTCTTAAACTTAATAAAACCTATGATATAATCACAATTTCAATAAAAAATTTTCTTTCTTTTCTTCAAAAATCAGGGAGCGCACCCATTTCCAAAAATCCCTAGAATTCTTTTGTTATCTTGAAGAGTAAACTTATTAGAATGAAAAAAATTGGAATCACACTATTAGTCCTACTTGGATTATTTTTTATAGTTACGCTCTTTGTCCCAGCTTATATCGAGGCCGAAAGAAATCCGGTCAAATTAGCCAAGCCTTACCTTGTTTCAGTCGAAGCTCAGCAAATCTATGCAAGATTAGATTTCATCTCAGATTTACACTGCGACGCACTTCTTTGGGGAAGAGATATCAGTAAACGCAGTGATCGGGGGCATGTGGATTTTCCTCGAATGCGCGAGGCAAATGTCGGGCTTGAAATGTTCACTATCGTGTCCAAATCACCTTCCGGCCAAAATATGAAAAGTAATAGTGCAGATACATTTGACAACATTACTCCTTTGACTATTGCCAAAGGAGAAAGTCCATTCAATTGGTTTAGCTTAATCAATCGTACACTTTCCCAATCCGAGGAACTTGCTGATTTTGTTTCAAATGAAAACGGAAAAGCGATTTTTGTCAAATCAAGAGCTGATTTAGAAAAATTAATCCAAGATAGAAAAACAGACAAAACTGTAATCGGTGCAATGCTTGGAATTGAAGGAGCGCATGCCTTGGAAGGTGAACTAGCTAATCTGGATCGAGTATACGAAGCTGGAGTTCGAATGATTGGACCCACTCATTTTTTTGATAATGAGCTTGGTGGATCAGCTCATGGCGAAAACCTTGCTGGATTGACTGACTTTGGAAAGGAAGTAATTCGAAAAATGAATGAACTAGGAATTTTTATTGATTTGGCCCATTGCTCGCCTGCCATTATAGATGATGTTTTAAGCCTTTCCACAGCTCCCGTAATGGTTTCACATACTGGCGTTAAAGCAGTTTTAGATTCACAGCGAAATCTCAGCGATGATCAAATAAAAAGGATCGCAGAGAAGGGAGGTATTATCGGCATTGCATTTTTCGATATGGCTGTAGGTGAACCAGAATTACCAAATATCATCGCATCAATTAGACATGTCAGAGATCTGGTAGGAATTCAATATGTAGCCCTAGGATCTGATTATGATGGTTCAGTCGCCGTTCCTTTTGATATTACCGGTTTACCATTAATCGTTGAAGGATTAATTGAGGATGGGTTTACCGAACAGGAAATTCGATTTGTGATGGGGGAAAATGTAAAGCAGTTTATGCTAAAAAATCTACGCTAAAATGAAAGAATCACTCATTCATCAAGAAAACAGCTATTTCGGAAAGGTTCAGGAATACTTAAGAGAATTTGTCTATGGTGGAATTGACGGAGCGGTTACCACATTTGCTGTAGTAGCAGGAGGATTTGGTGCCAATTTGGATACTGGGATCATTATTATTTTGGGTTTTGCCAATCTTTTTGCGGATGGTTTTTCCATGTCGGTAGGTGCTTACCTAGCTGCAAAAAGCGAAAAGGATAATTATAAAAAACATCAAGACATAGAATATTGGGAAGTGGATAATCTTCCTGATGTGGAGCGTGAAGAAATCCGAGAAATATATGAGGCAAAAGGATTTAAAGGCGAATTACTTGAAAAAGTTGTGGACCAAATCTGTTCCGATAAAGATCTCTGGGTTGCCGAAATGATGAAAGATGAACTTAACATGATGGAAGAAACAAAAAGCCCGTTTCGGATCGGTTTGGCTACCTTGATTTCATTTATCCTGATTGGTTTTATCCCATTGATCGTCTATGTATGGGATTTTTTCAGTGGTGTAGAAATCAACATCTTCTTCTGGACGAGCATTTTAACGGGAATGGCATTTATGCTTGTCGGATGGATGAAGAGCCTTGTCAATCAAACTCCAGCCCTAAGAAGCATATCAGAAACTCTCCTACTTGGACTATTGGCAGCTTTAGTCGCCTATTATGTGGGAGATATCTTGGAGCAATTTTTTATAAATAAGTAATGACAACAATCGCTGAAGTTTTGACGCGATTGGATGAGATAATATCCGATTGCAAGATCACCACCTCTCGAATTGGATACTTCGCAGTGCTTTATCGGCAAGTCACTGATCGAATTCGAATCGGAATTCTAAATCAAGAATTTGAAGACAATCCTAGAATGGAAAAGCTGGACATCCTCTTTGCCAAACGGTTTATAGATGCCTATGAACTTTGGAATCAAGGCAAAGATCCTTCTTCAAGTTGGCGAGTTGCTTTTCAGGCAAGTACCGAAAGCAACTATTTAGTGCTTCAACACCTTTTCCTTGGGATAAATGCACATATCAACCTAGATCTAGGAATTGCGGCCTCAGAAACTATGGCTGGATTTCCTTTGAAAGGAATTGAAAATGATTTTAATAAAATCAACAGTATCTTAAGTGAATTGGTCGATGGCGTAAAAGCAAATATTAGTGCCATTTCGCCAATTTTTGGATTGATTATTCCATTAGCAAAAGGGAAAGACGAATTGCTCCTCAACTTTTCAATTCAACTCGCTCGAGATGGGGCCTGGAAATTTGCAGGAGAATACCATCTTGATCCAAACAAGGAATCTCAAATTAAAGATCGTGACAACTCGATCTCCAGGATTGCAGAAAAATTGATTAAACCAGGGAAATTACTCTCTTTTTTGGTCAAACTTATCGCTTTTGCAGAATGGAAATCTGTGACTCGAACTATTGAAAAGCTGGAAAAAATAGGGAACCCAAAATCAACGGATTGAAAGCGAATTTTGGTTTTAAGCTAGAATAATGAATCCATTTCTTACTCGTATTATATCCTATATTTCTCCTCCAAAGCCTTGATTTCAGATTCAGTCTGGGCTTTATTCTTTCGATTGGTTTTCTCTTTGTTCAGATCAGTAGCATAAAAGTGAGTATTTTGAAAATAGTCTACCCTTGCTTCGGATTCTCCTTTTGCTTTGACCCATTTTTCCCCTTTGAATAATTTGACTTTGTCCTCCGCCAGTTCCAATAAATCATCATATGGTCCCCGAGGAGAAATTAACTTGACAAATATTGGTGCGGTCTCTATGGCAATAAAAAGCAACATGATAAAGATATTTGCCAATGCCATCGCGGCTGATTCGGTAGTTAACAAATCCAAGGCATCCATTCGAGCAGCAAGTCCATCAAATCCATCTATCCCTGCCTGTTGCTTCTCAAATTCAAGCTGTCGAAGGGCCGTGAATTCTCGAATTTGTGCATCCAGCGTATCCATTCTTACTTGATTTCTTTTTCGCAAATCATCCAAAGCAAGCTGAGCCGCATCTAATTGTTGTTCTTTTTTCTTTGCATTGGTACCCAAACCTACAATACCACTCGTTCCACTGGTTTTTTCACCGAATCGCTCTGCATCGTATTCCTTTTGAACTTGATCTCTGAAATTTTCAGCTTTTGCCAGTTCTGATTTTAAGCTATCTTTTTGCACTTCCAGTGCTTGAATCTCTGGAAAGCCTTTAGCCAAATTCAATTTTGATGCTGCTATAAACTCAGTTTTCTTCTCATCCAATTTTCGGTTGATTTCCCGCTCAAACATTTTCAATTCCAATGGTTTTGAAATGACTAAAGCAAGCAAAACGGCCAAAACCAAACGTGGGATGGCCAACTTCCATTCTGCCCATGCATTCTCTTTTTTTCGCATACTAGACACGATGAATCGGTCCAAATTGAAAATCATCATTCCCCAGAGGAGCCCGAAGAAAATTGCTGGTAGGACATTTTCAAAAACTGTAAACAAGGCATATCCTGCCGCTATCGCAGCCAGTAGTCCGGTAAAGAAGACTGTCGCGCCAATTCCAATGTATTTGTTTGATTCAGTTGGCGATCGCTTTAGAATTGAAAAATTTGCACCGCTACAAAACCAGAAAAACCGGGTTAATTGATTCATTCGAAAAGGAGTTAGGTTGATAGTTTTACTAACGCTAAAACTTCTCCAAAAACGTACTCGGAAATTAGAATCTCCCAAAACTTCGGAAAAATGTGACCAAATAGGCCATTTGAGGGATGAATCATAGGATGTTCAAAAAGTATTTTATTATTTTTCTAAAAGTTACCAATGCTAAAAATTGTTCGCTGTGTTCGTAAATGTTCACAAACTGAACGGTTTTGAAAATTTATCCTCCGTAACATCCCATTTCAACATGAAAACCTCTCGCTCGTTCTTTCTAGTCTTTTTCATTCTACTTCTAACCAGCTTTGCTAGCCTTGGGCAGACCATTCCATTCCAAGACGAAGTAAAATCGATAACAGCTCGTATCGAAAAAGAAGGCTGGAAAACTAATTCAGTTCTTTTTACGGGTAGTTCGAGTGTGCGGCTTTGGGAAAATCTTCAAGAAAAATTCCCAGAAACCCCTATAATCAATACCGGTTTTGGAGGATCACAAGCGTCTGATTTGTTGGTCCATTTAGATGCATTGGTGATTCAATACCAACCAAAAAAAGTATTTATCTACGAGGGAGATAATGATTTGAATGAAGGCAAAGAAGTGTCCCTAATCATGAATGACCTTGATATTCTTGTCAATCGAATCCACCAAAAGCTCCCGGACACCAATATTGTCTTGATTAGTGCCAAGCCAAGTCCCTCGCGATGGAAATTAAAAACCTCCTATATGGTACTTAATGATCTGATGCGTCAGTACGCTACCACCCATGAAAAGGTAAACTTTATGAATGTCTGGAATGCAATGCTCGATCAAAATGGAAAGCCGATCTCAGAAATTTTCATTGCAGACAGCCTCCATATGAATGAAAAGGGCTATGCGATTTGGAATAAATCGGTGATCCCTTTTCTGAAATAAATCAAAATCAGGTTTAGAATCTTAAATATTAAAGCAAACCTAGAACTGAAAAGACAATCCTAAAATCACTTGTTCTGATTTAAAATCTGTCCCACCTGCAAATACTCGGTCAAAAGAAATTCGCTGATCATTAAACTCCCGCTCATACCGGAGGTCCAAGCCAACTGGACCGAGATTTAATCCAAGACCAAACTGGTAACCGAATCGCAAACGGTCATTTTCAATTTGTGACAAGTCTGAAAAATTATCAGAAAGCGTATAATGAAATGACGGCCCTGCCATAATGCTCGCAATTTTAAACAAATGCATCCCCACTAAAACCGGGGCATCAAGACGCTGGGAATTAACTTCTCCCAAACCGGAGTCGAATTTGGTTTGGGTATAAAGCAATTCTGGTCTTAAGTATAGATCATAACCACCAAACTTATAAAAAACGCCCACATGATACCCAGTAGAAGCACTTGGGTTTTTCCAGATGGACTCTGCATCTTTGAAATACTTCCCTGAGGTATTGTAATTCAGGCCTCCTTTGATCCCAAAGCCGCCACCTTTGTGCTGAGCCAAAGTAACCGAACCAAACCCTACCCAAATGAATAAAAACAGTAAAATTGAAATTGAATTTTTCATCGCTTTTTTATTTGTTCCAGCAAAGGAGTTTTTACAATTTGTATTTTAGAGGACAAACCGAATTTCCCTGTACTTCGTAAATGGAGTGATACCTCAGGAAATAAATTCAAACAGAAGTTTGAAAATTCAGTTTTACTAACAATTGGACCTCCTAAAGTTCAAAACAAAAAAAGAACCAAACTCAAATGAATTACTTACAAAAAAGGATAACACCCATGCTAAGTTTACTAGTTGGACTATTAATGTCCTGTGGAACTTCCACTTCCGAATACCAAGAAAACACAGCCACTGATTCAGAATTAGTGGCCAGCTATCAAGGAAAAACAGAACTTGCAACTTTTGCTGGTGGCTGCTTTTGGTGCGTTGAAGCACCATTTGAAGGGATAGATGGAGTAATTGCGGTCGTTTCTGGATATGCTGGAGGGAAAGAGAAAAACCCGACATACGGCGAGGTGGCTAGCGGAAAAACTTCCCACCGCGAATCGATTCAAATTACATTTGATCCAGAAGTAATCAGTTATTCTGAATTGGTGGATATTTTTTGGCAAACCTACGATCCTACAGATGTTGGTGGATCATTTTATGATAGAGGCACTCAATATGAATCAGCAATTTTCTTTCACGATGCCGCGCAAAAAAAGGTCGCTGAGGATTCTAAAAAACTTTTGGATAAATCTGGTCGATTTAAAAAACCAATAGCTACACCACTTATCAAATACACCAACTTCTACCCTGCTGAAGAGTATCACCAGGATTATTACAAGAAGAGTCCTGAAGAATATTATGCCTATCGGACTGGATCCGGAAGAGATGCTTTCATCAAGACTCATTGGCCAGAATTAAGTGAAAAGAAGTACCAAGCAACCCCAAAAGCAGAATTGAAAAAAACGCTTACAGATCTGCAGTATGAGGTGACGATGGAAGATGCCACTGAATATGCATTTCAAAACGAATACAACGGGAATAAAAAGGATGGCATTTATGTCTGTATTGTTTCTGGTGCCCCCCTCTTTAGTTCTAAAGACAAGTATGAGTCTGGTTCTGGTTGGCCTAGTTTCACTAAACCGATAGACGCTCGAATCATCGATAAACCAGTAGATAATGAGTTAGGAATGACTCGAGTAGAAGTAAGAAGTAAATTAGGAAATAGCCATTTAGGCCATGTGTTTTACGATGGGCCTGAACCTACAAAGCTTAGATATTGCATGAATTCCGCAGCTATGAAATTCATACCTAAAGAAGAAATGGCAGCCCAAGGCTATGCCGATTTTATTTGGCTAGTTGATTAATTAAAAAAACTGCTCCTAACAGAGCAGTTTTTTTTTGCTCGGGAAAGTATTTGCCAAGCTTTCCATGAATAACTGGGATGATTTTTATCTTTAGGTCAAATTCTAAATAACTATGAAAAAATTTGCCTGGATCTTCGGTTTAATACTCCTCACAGTTTTTGCAGGAGTTTTTTGGTACAAATATTATTTCGTTTTCGGGGAAGGTGTAAAAGCTGGAAGTCTAAATTACTTTGTGAAAAAGGGGGTTGTTTTCAAGACTTACGAAGGCCGAGTAGTACAAGAAGGTTTTCAAAGCCCAACAGCTGGCGGCTTACAGAGCAATGAGTTTAGATTCAGCGTGATTGATCCAGCTGTAGCAGATCAACTTGAAAGGTCATCAGGTAAGCGCGTGGAGCTTCGATACAAAGAATACAATGGAATGTTGCCTTGGAGAGGAACCAGCAATTTTGTGGTAACAGAAATACTTGATATTGATAATACAGGCAAAACCGATTCCTCGGCCTTGCCTTATGATAAATAGCTATTTCTTAGTCCAGTAATCTAGCACCATCACTTTGTCCAAATGCGGGCCTAGAATCTCCCCAAAAGCTTTGTGAGCCGGATGAGGAAGGTAAGCGTCACGTGCTGCATCCGAATGAAATGTAAGGGTAAATGCATGGGTCAAACCTTGATTTAATCCTTCAGGACTTGAGTTTACTCCCCATTCGAAGGACTCTATTCCCTCAATTTCGTTTTGAAGGTTTCGAAAAGCATCAACTACTGATTGCACGTCTGCTGGAGAGGAGCTTTCTTTAAAACTGAAGTAAACGACATGACGAAGCACGGAGTCAGGAGCGATTTCAATTGGCATATCTTCTATGATTGTTTCGGACAAATTTGTTTCAACCTCCTTTTCTGCACAGGAAAGGAATAAAAGAATAGGAATTAGGAGATGGATTTTTTTCATTTCTTTTTTATTTTGAATGTAGCACTTATTCCAAACTTATTAAACCTAAGAGCCAAATGAAGGTCGCTTTCTTCAGTAGTAAATCTTATGATAAAATCAGCTTCGAAAAGCTCGCAACCAATTTTTCACATGAATTGAGTTTTTTTGAAGTCAATCTGGACCAAAATACTGCAGCCCTTGCAAGTGGGTTTGATGCGATTTGCACTTTTGTAAATGATCATTTGGATAAACATATCCTTGAAAAAATTAAGGCATTAAATGTGCGGTTTGTTGTCCTTCGATGTGCGGGCTACAATCAAGTAGACCTTCAGGCTGCTGCAGAACTAGGCCTCCGTATTTGTAGGGTACCCGCTTATAGTCCGGAAGCTGTTGCAGAACATGCCTTAGCATTATTGATGACGGTGGTTCGAAAAACACATAAAGCTTACAACCGGGTTCGGGAAAATAATTTCTCTTTAGAAGGCTTAATAGGAATCAACATTCATCGTCAGACCGTTGGTGTTATTGGCACAGGAGCTATTGGAGGAGCTTTTTGTAGGATTATGCTGGGTATGGGATGTCAGGTATTAGGCTATGATCACTTCGAAAATGAGGAATTAAAGAAATCAGGAGTTCGCTATGTTTCATTAGAAGAACTTTTTCAAAAAAGTAGTATTATTTCACTCCATTGTCCTTTGACAACTGATACAAAACACCTAATTAATACTTCAAATTTAGCCCAAATGCAGGATGGTGTTACCATTATCAATACGAGCCGTGGCGCCTTGATTGAAACCAAAGCAGTCATCAAAGCACTGAAAAAGAAAAAGGTGGGTTATTTAGCCATTGATGTCTACGAGCAAGAGGAGGCGCTATTCTTCCAAGATCTATCAGAGGAAATTCTTCAGGACGAAGAAATAGCACGCTTGATGACATTTCCCAATGTGCTTATCACCGGTCATCAGGCATTTTTGACTCGTGAGGCTTTGCAGCAAATTGCACTTACTACTTTCCTCAACCTAGACGAACTAGAATCAGGGAAAGCACTTTCAAATGAAGTAGCTTTCCAAAAGGCATAAAAAAATGCCTGCAAGTCATAGACCTACAGGCACCGGATAAAGTATTTCAATCGGGAAATCCCGAGTTTATTACTTAGCTACCTTTACGTTAACTGCGTTAACGCCTTTTTTACCTTGAACTACGTCATAAGTAACACGATCGTTTTCACGGATCTCGTGTACAAGACCTGAGTGGTGTACGAATACATCTTCACTGTTGTCTGCTGGTGTAATAAAACCAAAACCTTTGGTTGTGTTAAAGAATTTTACTGTTCCTTCATTCATGATTACTAACTTTTAAATTTGGTGTTTCTATTTAATTTTTGACTCGGATTAATTTCTTTTTTAGGTGGCTCTGGCTCTGGTGGCGTATCAGAAATATTTCCAAATTCGTCCACGTAAGCTAGCATATCGTCCAGATCACCACTTTTGGGTTGATCTTTTCGTGCAGCCATTTTCTCTTGTTTTTCTCTTTTCTTTCTTTTTTTAAGTTCTGCTTTTTGTTTTTTGATGAATGTGTTCTGATTTTTTGACATTTCGGCGATTTTAATTGACAAATGTTATGGCCCTACCGGTTTTTCCGGCCCGACCTGTCCGGCCTATTCTGTGGATATAGCTATCCATAGACATGGGAAGCTGATAATTGATCACATGGGATACATCAGCCACGTCTATACCTCTCGCAGCCACGTCAGTTGCCACAAGTACTCTAGTTGTTCCGTTTTTAAATTCTTCTATAGTCCGAGTTCGGAAGTTCTGTGATTTATTTCCATGAATTAATCCAGACTTCACCCCTACTTGGTTCAATTTTTTTGCTACTCGATCAGCAAGTCGCTTAGTCTCTGTAAAAATAATTACACGATCTAGGTCCTCATTCTTGAATAAGCCAGATAACACATCAAACTTATCCTTGCCTTCTGGCACTCGGATGATTTCCTGATCTACATTTTCACTTGTTGATCCACCTGTATTTACTTTTACTTCCACGGGCTCGTGTAATAACCCATCAATAAGTTTTTTCTGAGTTGGATCCAGTGTAGCTGAGAAAAGCATGGTTTGCTTTCGCTTAGTCATCGCATTCACAAGCTTCTTGACATCATGGACAAAACCCATATCAAGCATTCGATCGAACTCATCTAAAACAAGCGTATTGATACGGTTCAAATGAAGTAATTTACGATCAGCGAGATCTAATAGTCTACCAGGAGTTCCAACGATAACATGAAGTTTTCTTCCCAAAGCTTTAAAATCAGAGTTGATATTTGTCCCTCCAATAAAAGTATTTGAATAGAGATTCATTCCTTTTGTTAGACTTTTAAACTCCTCCTCTATTTGCAGCGCCAATTCCCTTGTTGGAGTGACGATCAAAGCGGCATATCCTGCAGGATCAGCTTTAGCATGCTCAATAATTGGAATTAGGAATGCTCCAGTTTTTCCTGAACCTGTATTTGAAATTCCAAGAAGATCTCTCCCATCCAAAAGTGGAGCGATCGATTTTTCCTGGATATATGTCATGTTCTCGTAGCCTTTCGACTGAATATTTTTTAGCAAAACCTGATTGAGACCAAGACCAGTAAAGGGCGTAACAGACTGAAATCCTTCCTGTCCACTAGGTTGGGCTTTTTTCACCAACAACTTAGGGTCTAGGGAAGACTCCTTTTTCTTTTGTGCAGGACGTCCTGTAGGTCTTTGTTTTCTTGCCTGGTTAGACGGCTTTGAGTTTCTATTAAAGGTCATTACTTAGGCTTTTACAGGCTCCAATTTCGGTGTATTCCCCAAAACATAAAGCATTTTAAAATGATCTAATACAGCCATCAAAAAATGGGGCTTTGAATGATAAGGCACATTGAATTCAGCAGCAGTTGCCTTAACAATTGGTGCTATCTCCCGATAATGCACGTGGCAAATATCCGGAAACAAATGATGCTCGACTTGAAAATTCAATCCGCCAATAAACCAAAATAGAAATCGATTATTAGGCGCAAAATTACAAGTAGTGGCTAGTTGGTGAAGAATTCGCTCTCCTTCAACAATCCCATCAGAGTCTGGCATAGGAAAATCAACATCCTCTACAATGTGTGCGATCTGGAAAACCATCGTAATGGTAAAACCTGTCACAAAATGCATAAGGATATATCCCGCCAAAATCAATCCGACTGAAAAAGGAGCAAAGATTAAAGGCAAGCCAAGTATAATCGCGAAATAACCGATTTTCCAGAAGATAATCTTCCATACGTTTTTACGATATTCTTTCTCATTCTTCATCAAGCCTTTCTTATAATACCGCTTCAATCGAATAAAATCTTTGA